>NZ_JBFODS010000083.1:0-7895 GCF_040908445.1 Aeromonas sp. R10-2
GCGATTGAACCGCTTGATACAGCTTCGGTTGATTATTCTTGACCTGTACCACTACATGAGCCTTCTTCTCGCTGATTTTCTCCAGTGTCTCACGCTGACAATGCAACGCATCGAGTGTGACAACGGCTCCTTTTAGCTCAAGAATGTCCAGCATATCTTTGACGGTTTCGATTTCCCCCTTCTTGTTAGGGGTTGCTTTCTGGCTTAACACCAGCCCATTTTCGGTATCGTAAGCCGTGACCAACTGAAGCGCATCCTTGGCATTTCCCCGAAAGGAGCCGCGTAACACCTTGCCATCAAAGGCAATGATGGGTTTGCCCTGATGAGTGCGCTGTTCATTGACCCAGCACAGCAACGCTTCAAGCAAGGTATCGATGACAATGCAGCGCAGAATGCGGGCAACCGTGTGACGCCGCGGGATGCCGTTGGCAAAGGGGCGATGCTGACGGAGCCAATCGATCTTTGAATCGCCATAGGTTTCGATGTCATTCCAGCCCTCGGCACCACTCATGATGGCACTGATGACAAGGAACATGACATCAACCAGGTTATGTTTACGATTGATCTCAGAGCGAGTTTCTTCGACAAGGGTAAGGTGTTCAATCAACGTCATAGCGCGTGCCTCCTGCATGGAGACGCGATTAGATCACAGACGATCTGCCTGTTCAAATTTCATTAACAAAGTGCGATCCCGCCCTGCTTCCTTATCCAGCGCCACCGCTCCCGCACGCCGTCACGCCAAGCCAACGCCAACGCCAACGCCAACGCCAACGCCATGCTCCCCACTCCTGTGCAGCAGGGGCAGATCCGCCGTGCAAATTCATGGCATAGAATTTTATGGCGTTAATAACAGATCCCGGCTGCCAGCAAGGCGTCATCGAGTATGCCGGAATAATCATTTACAGAGAGGAATGCAAAAGCCGTGAATTATATTCCAGAGGTATCTTTAATAATGTTGATATGCATATTCACGGGAATTTTCATAGCCCCTTAAAAGAGCTGAAAACAGATATCCATGCACCATAATATGCATTATTTGCACATCGGCGCATAATATTAACCATTTATTCACACGCCAATATCCCGAAGAGGGGGAGAGCAAACCCAGTCAGGGCAAGGCTGTCCGCCGGTTTGGCACCATTTGCGCACAAATTGGCTACGATTTCGGGTGAATTGAATAGCAATATGATTAAATTTGCGCCCATTGAGCCATCTCATAGAAATGCAATCAGCGGTTTGCAACCCCTGATAGCCACTCATAGAATCGCAGCGTCTGAAATATCTACCCTGTCCTCTTCTCCCTTATTCCTCTCAGTAATTGAGTGGAACACAAATAATAACCGGGGATGCCGCCGCTGGCGCAGTGGCCATGGCGCACAACAAGATGGGGTAAACCTGTACCTGAATAAACAACAAATATTAAAAAGAGGCATATCTATGAGTGGCACCATCATCAAGTCGGCAAGAAATACCCCCCATGCCCCCCAGGACCTGGGCCCCTGCACCCAAACGGTGGCGTTTTCTCATTACAACAATATCTCGGCCCAGTTGCCGGTCGATCCCGCCACCGGCAAGATGGTGAGTGGCGATGTCACCGCGCAGGCAAGACAGTGCCTGAGCAACCTCAAGGCAATCATCGAGAGCATCGGCCATGTGATGGACGATATGGTCAAAGCGACCATCTTCCTGAAAGAGATGGCGGATCTGGAAGCGGTCAACGCCGTCTATCGCGAATTCTTCCCGGGCTATCTGCCGACCCGCACCACCCTCGCCGTCGCCGCCCTGCCGCTGGGTGCACTGGTGCAGATCGATGCCATCATCTCCAACGGCGAAGGTACCTTCCCACAAGATCCTTGCCCGCTGGTTAAACTGGCCCGCAACAGTGACAAGGCGCCGCACAATCCGCTCTCCACCCACACCGTGGCCTTCTCCCACTACAACAATATCGGCGCGCAGCTGCCGGTCGATGCAGCCTCTGGCCAGCTGGTTGCCGGTGGCATCAAGGAGCAGGCGGGCCAGTGCCTGCGCAATATCAAGGCGGTGCTGGAGAGCATCGACGTGCCGTTTGACGATATCGTCAAGGTTACCGTCTATCTGACCGATCTGGCCGATCTGGAGGCCGTCAACGAGGTCTACACCACCTTCTTCCCCGACTCCGCCATTGCCCGCGCCGTCGCCTATCTGCCTGCCCGCTCTGTGGTCAGTGCCGTCGCCCTGCCCATGGGGGCGCGGGTGCAGATGGATGCGGTCATCTCCCACGGTGACGGTACCCCGCCACAACTGGTGGAAGACAGACACAATCTGGTGATCCGCGCCCGCAATACCGACAAGGCACCGCGCAGCCCGCTCCATTGCCAGACCGTCGCCTTCTCCCACTACAACCATCTCTCTGCGCAGCTGCCGATAGACCCCGCCACCGGCAAGATCCTGGCTGGCTGCATCAAGGAGCAGACCGCCCAGTGCCTGAGCAATATCAAAGCGATTGTGGAGAGCATCGGCCATGTGATGGACGATATCGTCAAGGTCAATATCCAGCTCGCCAATATCGCGGATCTGGACGCGGTCAACGCCGTCTACACCAAATACTTCCCGGGTTATCTGCCGGCCCGCACCGTATTCGGGGTGAGCGAGTTGCCCGCTGGCACCCTGGTGCAGATGGATGCTGTGATGTCCAACGCCGAAAGCACCCCGCCGCAGGCGTAAGTTTTTCGCTCAATAAAAAGAGACCGGCTATATGCCGGTCTCTTTTTACATGCCTGACAAAGGGATGACCCCTCAACCCTCGATATCGCGGTTCCTGAGCGCCACTCTGACCGCCTCTGCGGTAGTGGCCACCCCCAGTCGACGGCGAGCACTGCGCAGATGGTTCTCGACCGTGCGCACCGAAAGCTTCAGGGTGGTGGCGATATCGGCATGGCGCCAACCCCGGGAGACCCACTCCAGCACTTCGCGCTCGCGCCCAGTGAGGCCACGCTCGTGACCCGCTACCGGCATCTCCATCAGGCGACGAGCTGCATGAAAAGCCGCCGCCGCGATCAGCGCAAGGCCAACCCGAGTGTGGGCACTGGCATCGATCTGATCGCCGCCAAAGCTCATCGCCCCTTCCAGCCCCAACGGCCCATAGACGGGAACCTGCAAGCCATGTCGGCCCGGCCCCTCAGGCTGGCGAACGATACGGTACTGCTCGCCAGCAGCGCCAACCGTTTTGCTCCAGAAGAAGGGCTGGTCTCGCTCCCTGATATGCATCGCCATCGGGCACTCGCGCATATAGGCATGCAGGTCGACCGCCTCGCCGCTCTCCAGCCACTCCCCCTCCAGCCAGTAGAGATGCTCGACCACCCCCTCCTCGCTAGCACTGATGGAGAAGAGCGCAAAGCGGTGATACCCCAGCGGGGTGGCAAAAGCGCGCACCAGTTGCTGGATCTCCTCCAACCGCTGGCACCCTTCCAGCGCCACCGCGACCTGCAGCGCATTCGCTGGCGACGACGACAACCTCATCGCTTGGCAACCGCCTCCAGCAAGGTGGTAGCGGCCAGCTTGCCGAGGTTATTGCCCGCCAGCGGGCTGTCACCGGTCAGCAGATTGCGATCCCGGCACACCTCTCCCGAGATGCCGTTGTTGACGATCTCGAAGCCAATCTCTTTGAGCTTCTCGCCAAACTTCCAGGTGAGGTGGCCCGGCATATAGCCAATTGCCGGGGTCTGGGCATCCAGCTCGTCGGGGAAGGCGCAGATCTTGTAGCCCGCGAAGGTCTCTGGATTGGCCACCGCCAGCAACGCAGCAGGCCCGTGACAGAGGGAGATGATGAAGCGATCGTTGGCCATCGCCCACTCCAGCAGCGCTTTCACCTCGGCACTCTGCGGCAACCCCATCAGGGCGCCGTGGCCGCCGGGAATAAAGACGCCGATATAGTCCGAGTCGGCGGCCAGCGCCTCTTTCAGCAGATCGGCCAGCTTGGCCGGTTGGCGGAACTGCGCCTGATATTTGGCATAGAGCCCCAACACCTCTTCATCTTCGCCGGGCATGGCCCACCACTCGAACTTGACCGGATTGCCGGAGAGGGTGGCCACGTCAAAGGCAAAGCCCGCCTTGTCGAGGTGATACATGGGCAGCAGGGTTTCGACCGGATGGTTACCGGTGGAAAACAGGGTACCGTTGTCGGTGGGCAGATAGCGCTCATCGGCCCCGATCAGCAGGATCTTCCAGCGCCCCTCCCGATAGGGAGCGGGATAGTCGGCCCCGGCAAGGTCAGATTTGCGCGAGGTGAACTGGCTCAGGGAGTAGGGCGACGGGAAGAAGGCATTCTGCTCTGCCGGATCCGGGGTTGGTTGTTTATCGTCAACAAGCATGTCGGTCATGGGTCAGGCTCCAGTAGTGGTGGACTCGGTCTCACAGTATTGACTGTCAGAGACCAAGTAAATGAGGGTTTTCCCTCAACCGCCATGACTATGGCAAGAGGTGTGACCGCGCTGCGACAAAACCTGAACAGAATCCCCGCCAGATTTAGGCCATCGCGGCAAATGCCCTGACGATGGCATCCATGACCGCTCTAACCCGCGCGGCATGTTGCACATCCTGATGGGTCACCAGCCACACATCGTAGGATTGCTGTAACTGCCGCTCGGGCCAGACCCGCACCAACCCGGCTTGCTCTGCGAGCGGAACCGCTACCTCGCCAAGTCCCAGCCCCATCAACAGGGCCTGACGCAGCATCAGGCTGGTATTGACCCCCGCGGCGACCGTGGCCCCCTCGGCCGCCTCTTCGAGCATCATGGGCGAGCGATCGCTCTGCCAGTGGGGCTCATACACCACCAGCGAATGGCCCGCAAAACCGGTGCCCGCTTCGGGAATGCCATGGCGAACCAGATAGTCGGCGGAGGCATACAACCCGACCGGCCAAGAGGCCAGCTTGCGAATAATCAGGTCGGGATTGTCCGGCTTCACCGTCCGGATCGCGATATCCGCGTCCCGCAGGGACAGATTGACCACCTGGGTCGAGGTATTGAGGATGACCCTGATATCTGGATAACGCTGATGCAGCTCGGTCAGAGCAGGTATCAAAAAATCCATCCCCAGGGTGTCTGTGGTCGCCACGCTGACCTCCCCGACCAGGCGGTTATCGACCCCTTGCGCCGCCCGTACGAAATCAATGGCCGCCAGCTCCATCTGCTGGGCGCTGGCCAGCACTATCTCTCCGACATGAGTCAGCACATACCCTTTGGATGTGCGGAGAAACAGCGTGGCCGCCAGACGATGCTCCAGTGCGGCAATCCGCCTGCCAATGGTGGCCTGATCGACCCCGACCACACGGGCGGCGCCCCTCAGGCTCCCCTCCCGATGCAACGCCAGAAAAATTTTCGCATCATCCCAGTTCATCACGACTCCCGGTTGAAATGCATTTTTGCATTACAGGTGAGGGATAATACTGCGTTTATTCATCAGTAATCTCCACTATCTTGGTGCTCATCCCACTCGGGGAACCTCATATCACCTCGTTACAAGGAGCCGCTGATGCATAACGCCTATTCCATTCCCGCCACCATGAGCGCGGTAGAAATTACCCAACCAGGTGGCCCCGATGTCTTGCAACTGACCACCCGCGCCACACCAGAGCCCAAGCCCGATGAGGTTTTGATCCGGCACTATGCGACCGGCATCAATGGGCCGGATGTGATGCAGCGCAAAGGGCTCTACCCGCCTCCGGCAGGGGCATCGGATATTCCCGGGCTGGAGGTCGCCGGGGTCGTGGTCGCCAAGGGGGAGCAGGTGGAGCATCTCAAGGTTGGCGACAAGGTCGCCGCGCTGATTTCGGGTGGCGGCTATGCCGAATACAGCGTCGCCCACCAGAGCAATGTCCTGCCCCTGCCGCCCGGATTGAGCTTTGTCGAAGCCGCGGCACTGCCGGAAACCTTTATGACGGTCTGGTCAAATATGTTTGAACGGGGCCAGTTTAAAAAAGGCGACATCATCTTGATTCATGGCGGCGCCTCCGGCATCGGCACGACCGCCACCATGCTGGCCAAGGCATTTGGCGCCGCAAAAATCATCACCACGGTCGGCTCACCCGAGCAGCAGGCCGCCAGCATCAAGCTGGGCGCGGATGTGGCCGTGCTCTACAAGGAGGAGGATTTTGTCGAGGCCGTGCATGCAGCCACCGATGGCCATGGCGCCGACATCATTCTCGATATCATTGGCGGAGAGTATGTCGCGCGCAACTATGCGGCGGCCGCCATCAATGGTCGCATAGTCCAGATCGGCATTATTGCGGGCGCCGCCCCCAATCTGGATCTGTTTCCCATGCTGCAAAAGCGGCTGACCCATATCGGCTCCACCCTGCGCTCGCGTACTCCGCAGGAAAAAGCCGAGCTGATTGCCCAGCTGCAAACTCATGTCTGGCCATTTATCGAACGCGGCGAGGTCAAACCGCAGGTTTACCAGACCTTCCCGCTGGATGAGGCCGCCGCCGCCCACCATTTGCTGGATTCAGGCCGTCATATCGGCAAGCTGGTATTCATGTACAGGATCTTTAGCAGCAACCAATTGAAATAGATATAAAAATGGCTTCGATTGTGATCTGATTTTATCGCCAAACAAAACCGCCACGCACGAAGCCATGACCATTATCGATGCCAACCACTATCTTGAGCAACTTCTCTCTCCTGCCGAACTCGACCGCATTGCCCGTGACTGCCAATTTTGCTTGCGCAAACGAGCCATTACGCCTGCCATGCTGGTGACTGCACTCTTGCGGGCACTTGGCTGCGACCAGGTCGATGGTATCGCTGGATTGCACCATCATTTCAATGCCTTGCAACTGGTTGATGCCCATCAGGTTTCCTACAAGCCCTTTCACAACCAGTTGCGCAAAGCGTCGTTCGCCCTGTTCATGAAGGCGCTGGTTGAACGGGCTATCGCCTTGCGTATCGGCCAACAGATGAAGACTGCATCCCTTGGCGCATTCAAACAGGTGTTGTTGCAGGATGGTACTTCCTTTGCCGTCCACAAAAGCCTGGCCGAAGTGTTTCCGGGAAGGTTCAAGACCATTAGCCCGGCGGCAATCGAGTGTCATATGCTCATGTCTCTATTGGAGCAAAGTCCAGTTTGCATGCAGGTCTCTGCCGATACGGCGTCAGAGCGCCAGTTCCTGCCTGAGCCCGAGCGGCTCAATAACAGCCTGCTGTTGGCGGACGCGGGTTACATCGATATGGCCTACTTTGCGAAACTAAACGAGGCGGGCGGTTTCTATCTGGTCAGGGGTAGTAAGAGCCTGAACCCGAAGATTATCCGGGCATGGCGCGGTGACGAACGGGAAGTGCCGAAGCTGGCGGGCCTGTCACTCAAGGATGCTGGACGGCGGCACTGTCGGGCAGAGGTACTGGATATGGTGGTGAAATCGGGCAAGTTCGAGTATCGGCTGATCCGACGCTGGTTTGCCGAGGAGAAACGGTTCTGTATCTGGATGACCAATCTGCCACGAGAGGCATGGCCAGCAGAGCGGGTGATGAGCCTGTACCGCTGTCGTTGGCAGGTGGAGCTGCTGTTTAAGGAGTGGAAGTCGCACAACCGGCTCAAGGGCTTTGTGACAGGTCAGAAAGCCATTGCCGAGGGGCTGGTGTGGGCCAGCCTGTTGTCGCTGGTGATGAAAAGACGGGTAGCTCAGACGCTGATGGGGGACGGTTTATCCACACTGAAAGCGGCGAAAAATAGCGGAACCTGGTGGTTCCCGTTATTGGAAGCGGTGGCTCATCGGGTGTTGGTGGAAATAAGAGAGCGTCTGGAATGGGCTGCCGTTTACTTGGCGAAAAATGCCCGTCGAACCAAGCAGCGAAAATCGATACAGAACAGGACCTTAGAAGGAATTTCAAATGAAGTGTTTTCTTAAGGTCCTGTATATG
>NZ_JBFODS010000084.1:0-5857 GCF_040908445.1 Aeromonas sp. R10-2
GCGATTGAACCGCTTGATACAGCTTCGGTTGATTATTCTTGACCTGTACCACTACATGAGCCTTCTTCTCGCTGATTTTCTCCAGTGTCTCACGCTGACAATGCAACGCATCGAGTGTGACAACGGCTCCTTTTAGCTCAAGAATGTCCAGCATATCTTTGACGGTTTCGATTTCCCCCTTCTTGTTAGGGGTTGCTTTCTGGCTTAACACCAGCCCATTTTCGGTATCGTAAGCCGTGACCAACTGAAGCGCATCCTTGGCATTTCCCCGAAAGGAGCCGCGTAACACCTTGCCATCAAAGGCAATGATGGGTTTGCCCTGATGAGTGCGCTGTTCATTGACCCAGCACAGCAACGCTTCAAGCAAGGTATCGATGACAATGCAGCGCAGAATGCGGGCAACCGTGTGACGCCGCGGGATGCCGTTGGCAAAGGGGCGATGCTGACGGAGCCAATCGATCTTTGAATCGCCATAGGTTTCGATGTCATTCCAGCCCTCGGCACCACTCATGATGGCACTGATGACAAGGAACATGACATCAACCAGGTTATGTTTACGATTGATCTCAGAGCGAGTTTCTTCGACAAGGGTAAGGTGTTCAATCAACGTCATAGCGCGTGCCTCCTGCATGGAGACGCGATTAGATCACAGACGATCTGCCTGTTCAAATTTCATTAACAAAGTGCGATCCCGCCCTGGTCTGCCGGTAGCGGGTGGGTCATTGAGTTAAACCGATCAAAATACCCGCTTGATGGCTTTTCTTGGAGTAAATCAGAGTGGCCTCCTCGCTGAGTCAAACTCACCAGCGATTTGTCATAAACTTTCACGCTAATCAGGCCCAGACTAGCTTCGGCTGAGGGTGTAAAACTGGCGCTAATTTACTATTTGGCTGCGAAGTGACCATTTTGCTAAGCAAACACTGCAATTAAACATAATGGGCATTATGCGCTGACAGATTGGCATGGTGGCTTGCAATTGTGGAGGACAGTTCTTTATTCTGTTTACCATACTTTCAGTATGGCGACAGTCGTTATGGAGTAGCGTTAATACTACTCAAATAATATGGCTTGCATTGTAGGTTCTCGTAGTAGTCCAATGTGTTACATTCACAATTTCTGATGCTGTGCAACGGTCGGTTTCACGTCTAGGAATTGGGGGCATTCAGTTACCATTACCATTTAAAGAAATGGCTGTGAATTGCTCTGATTTTTCGGGTGGACTGCCCTGCCGGGATAGAAAAACCTCAGTATAGTCAGTGCAACTACATACAATCCGCATCCAACTATCCACACCCAACCATTCCAAGATTCGTGGGTTGCACTATACAAAAATGCAAAAATAAGTGGACCGATTACACCCGTGAGGTGTGTCAAACTGGTCAGCAACCCTTGCAATTGTCCCTGTGCTACCTGACCGACACGAACAGATATAATTCCCTGCAAAGCGGGAAGAGTTATGCCACCACAAGCGAGTAACAGCACAACTGGCCAAACCATCCAGCTTTGCGTAATGACTGCCAATAAAAGTAGGCCACAGCCATCAGCCAAGATGCCAACCACGATAGCTCTCTGTTCTCCCAAATGTTTAGCGATAAAACCAGCAGCAAGTCCTTGAAACAGAGCGTGTGTAAGCCCAAACACAGCCAATGAAACACCGACCATTACGCCATCCCATGCGAAGCGCTCTTCTCCGAATAAAACCCATAATGTTGCAGGGATTTGGCCAATCAATTGAATGATGAAAAAGACAACTAGCAATCCCGATAATGGGGAGATCATCTCGCGTATGGAGGATGTGGTTTCATTGATTGTTTCATTCTTTATCTCGTCACTAACCTGATTAGCATTATGGGTCTCATGTAAAATGAATAGGGAGACCAGAAATGCCAGCCCGTTAATGGCAGCAGCGAACATAAACGGTGCCTGTACCGAAAGTTGACCTGCAAAACCACCAATGACTGGTCCAGCAATCATACCGCCACCAAAACAGGCACCCATCATACCAAACCAATGTGTCCTGGATTCCTCAGGTGTGACATCGGCAATTGTTGAGGCTGCAACAGCTCCAGTCGCACCGGTAATACCAGCAATTAAGCGTCCCAGATACAACACCCACACTACGCTGGCTGTTGCCATTAATGCGTAGTCCAGTGTTGCACCTAAAAGTGAAAGTAATAATACAGGGCGACGACCTATGCGATCTGACCAGCGGCCGAGAAGAGGGGCAAAAATCACTTGCATCATTGCATACAGCGCCAATAAAACACCGTAGTTCTCCGCAACATTAGCCTTTCCAACAAACTCCCGTAATAACGCCGGTAAGACAGGCATAATTATGCCAATCCCTATGGCATCTAAAAAAATGATGACCAGTGCCATCATCACAGTGCGGTTCATAGTTAACGCTCTCTATCGGTGATAGGGTTTGAAAAGTAACTCTATCAGTGATAGATTGTCAACAGCGAAAGGAGATAGTGATGGCACGACTAAGCTTGGACGACGTAATTTCAATGGCGCTCACCCTGCTGGACAGAGAAGGGCTAGAGGGCCTGACTACGCGTAAGCTGGCGCAGTCCCTCAAAATTGAGCAACCGACTCTGTATTGGCACGTGCGCAACAAGCAGACCCTTATGAACATGCTTTCAGAGGCAATACTGGCGAAGCATCACACCCGTTCAGTACCGTTACCGACTGAGAGTTGGCAGCAGTTTCTCCAGGAAAATGCTCTGAGTTTCCGTAAAGCATTATTGGTCCATCGTGATGGAGCCCGATTGCACATAGGGACCTCTCCTACGCCCCCCCAGTTTGAACAAGCAGAGGCGCAACTACGCTGTCTATGCGATGCAGGGTTTTCGGTCGAGGAGGCTCTTTTCATTCTGCAATCTATCAGCCATTTTACGCTGGGTGCAGTATTGGAAGAGCAAGCCACAAACCCGACAGAATACAATACAGTGATGGACGCTGTGCCACCATTATTACAGGAGGCATTTAATGTTCAGACGAGAACCACTGCTGAAACGGCCTTCCATTTCGGGCTGAAATCATTAATAGTTGGATTCTCTGCACAATTAGATGAAAAATATATGTCCATCCAGGGTAATAATAAATGATGCTGTCTATGGGGCAGTGCTAACGGTAGTAATTTTAAATCTATCGCCAGTGATTTTTATTTTTCACGCGACAAGTATTCTTGAAAATGTGTATGTGCATAGCCTTTGATAAATTAGGGAGATCCGAACAAAAGGGGGATTTCTTTGCGGGTCTGGCGGTGTTTGCCATTGAACTCGTAGTCAGCGAAGGTCAGTTGATGGCTCACGTTGGTTCTCATCCATGGTACTAAGAAAATCTGATGATCTCGTGTCAAGGATTTGTTCGCACCCTCCCCATCACGTCAAATAGAGCCTGTTTTCCAACTTAAATGTCCTGTTTGCTCACGGAGCAGATGTAGTATTACTTTTGAGTTTCCAACTTAAATGTCACATTTGGTATCGTTAACTCATTGAATACTTTGATCTGCCAGTTTCCAACTTAAATGGTTGTGATCATGACGGGAACCATAGCCAAAATCCGCCGATAACGACCCGTATTGATTGGTTCCAAAATTCGTTTTTGTACTACGACCACAAACATCACAGAGAATGTCAATAACCTGCTCTGTTGGCACAATTTCTTTTACGAGCATGCTAAGCTCCTTATTTAAGGCTTTATGAAAACTATAATATCTTCTGCTTTTGATGTGGGAGTAACCTGGGCTGGCTATTTATCACTGGCATAACCAGCATTGAACTCTCATTTGTTATTTTTGGATGTCTTTGCACTCAAATTTTGGAGGTGTTTTCCAACCTGTAACGCGCCCACTGCGTTTGTTGATCCTGCGGTATTCATTCCCCAACAGGATTTCCCATTCAGAGCCGTTCTCCGATAGAACCTGAAAAGTAGTCCCAAGCTCAATGCCTAAACCTGGTTCAGTACAGACCAACTCGGTCATCAGTCCTCCTCAATGCAGGGGCATTCTGCTGTGAATCTTCCACTCAAAGCGACAGTTTGGAGTAGGATAGCTCATGAAAGGTCGTGTTTGTACAATGAGGAATGCTACATGATGCCCTATACAACCTATCATCCTAGTAGTGACGCAGCTACTCCGAACCAGCTCCTAGAAGGTCTTGGTATTCCTCGTGACCCACTGGGAGCACATCAATGGATCGTGGCTGGCGTAGCACCGGACATACTCTATCGGCTCGCTGAATTGATGAAGACTGATGTGGGGATGGTTTGCCAGTGGGTGGGTATTAGCCGGAGTACACTGACCCGCAAGCTGCGGATTGCAGCCCCCCTATCAATATCGCAGGGTGTCAGGGTATACGGAGTTGCACAGGCCCTCGATGCGGCACTCGTCTTCCACAGGAACGATACCGTCAAGACACTATCGTGGTTAAACCGCACCGCCTGGGGCCTCGGTGGCGTAGCCCCAGCTCATGTACAGGATCTTTAGCAGCAACCAATTGAAATAGATATAAAAATGGCTTCGATTGTGATCTGATTTTATCGCCAAACAAAACCGCCACGCACGAAGCCATGACCATTATCGATGCCAACCACTATCTTGAGCAACTTCTCTCTCCTGCCGAACTCGACCGCATTGCCCGTGACTGCCAATTTTGCTTGCGCAAACGAGCCATTACGCCTGCCATGCTGGTGACTGCACTCTTGCGGGCACTTGGCTGCGACCAGGTCGATGGTATCGCTGGATTGCACCATCATTTCAATGCCTTGCAACTGGTTGATGCCCATCAGGTTTCCTACAAGCCCTTTCACAACCAGTTGCGCAAAGCGTCGTTCGCCCTGTTCATGAAGGCGCTGGTTGAACGGGCTATCGCCTTGCGTATCGGCCAACAGATGAAGACTGCATCCCTTGGCGCATTCAAACAGGTGTTGTTGCAGGATGGTACTTCCTTTGCCGTCCACAAAAGCCTGGCCGAAGTGTTTCCGGGAAGGTTCAAGACCATTAGCCCGGCGGCAATCGAGTGTCATATGCTCATGTCTCTATTGGAGCAAAGTCCAGTTTGCATGCAGGTCTCTGCCGATACGGCGTCAGAGCGCCAGTTCCTGCCTGAGCCCGAGCGGCTCAATAACAGCCTGCTGTTGGCGGACGCGGGTTACATCGATATGGCCTACTTTGCGAAACTAAACGAGGCGGGCGGTTTCTATCTGGTCAGGGGTAGTAAGAGCCTGAACCCGAAGATTATCCGGGCATGGCGCGGTGACGAACGGGAAGTGCCGAAGCTGGCGGGCCTGTCACTCAAGGATGCTGGACGGCGGCACTGTCGGGCAGAGGTACTGGATATGGTGGTGAAATCGGGCAAGTTCGAGTATCGGCTGATCCGACGCTGGTTTGCCGAGGAGAAACGGTTCTGTATCTGGATGACCAATCTGCCACGAGAGGCATGGCCAGCAGAGCGGGTGATGAGCCTGTACCGCTGTCGTTGGCAGGTGGAGCTGCTGTTTAAGGAGTGGAAGTCGCACAACCGGCTCAAGGGCTTTGTGACAGGTCAGAAAGCCATTGCCGAGGGGCTGGTGTGGGCCAGCCTGTTGTCGCTGGTGATGAAAAGACGGGTAGCTCAGACGCTGATGGGGGACGGTTTATCCACACTGAAAGCGGCGAAAAATAGCGGAACCTGGTGGTTCCCGTTATTGGAAGCGGTGGCTCATCGGGTGTTGGTGGAAATAAGAGAGCGTCTGGAATGGGCTGCCGTTTACTTGGCGAAAAATGCCCGTCGAACCAAGCAGCGAAAATCGATACAGAACAGGACCTTAGAAGGAATTTCAAATGAAGTGTTTTCTTAAGGTCCTGTATATG
>NZ_JBFODS010000085.1:0-10867 GCF_040908445.1 Aeromonas sp. R10-2
CTTTTACTTTGGCGAGCATAAGGGTACCACCAATCATCAGTTGGCCACCTCTCGCCATTCATCCATGAGTGTCGCACTTATTATCTGAATTCCCGAATTACTCTTCCGGATTGATCACTTCAATTCCCTGCAATATTCCATCCGCCGAACGGATCAATACCAGCTCGCTCCCGGCGTGCAGATCGGCGACCGAACCGTTGACCCAGCGCACCTGCGGATTGAGTGGCACTGTGCCCAGGGTTGCCAGCGTGAGCTGCCGATCATCGAAGGATTGAAGGCGATCTTGCGCCCGCTGCCAGGGCTGATTGGCCAGCGGGGCTCTGGCGGCCTGCAGCTCGATCCGGGTGGCAACGCCATCAGCCACCAGCAGAGCGAGCTGGTCGCCGGGCTTGAGTGGCTGCGGCCAAATCTCCCCCTGCCGCCAAACGGCGGCACTGCCCTGCTCCACTTCGGCCCCCTGAAATTGCAGGCGGATGCCGTCGCTGTGCTCCAGCTCCACCAGCCACAATTCGTCGGCTCCCGCCTGCGCCGCCCAGAGCGGCACACCCAGCATCCATGCACACCACTTTCTCGATTGTTCCATCTTCGTTCGTCCCTGAACAAAAAGCCCATGCTGGACAAGCATGGGCTTCATTCGGGAGCATTTCTAATCGGAACGCAGAGATCGGATCAGTCATCCTCGCGGCAGCGGCTCAGGCGCATGCCGTCAAACTTGCACTCCAGCTCGAGCCAGCGCCCTTCAAACGGCGCCAGACTGTTATCCGAGGTGGTGTAGCCCCAGATCCGCCCCCCTTCCACCGGCCCCTCCAGATCCATCTCGTCCTTGTCATCTTCGTCGAGGGCTTCGACCTTGCGCACATAGCGCACGCCGTTCTCCACCACCCCCTTCATCTCGACCCAGGTGCCGCCGAGATCATCCTCGTTGAGCCAATCCTTGAAGCGGGTCTGGTCGTCGATCACGAACGGCATGCCGTTGACCATTAACTGGCCAAGCTGCCAGGTGGTGCGGCCGGTCAGTTTGAATTCGGTCGCCTGTGCGGTGCCAAGTGGCAACAAGATAAGCAGTAGGAGGGCGCAGAGAGACTTCTTCATCAGGGATCCTCGGGGTTACACTGGCAAACAGGATGCCGAATCCGGTGTGAAAAGAGCGTGAAACGCTCGCCAACCAGGAGAGCAAAGCATGAAGATTTTGGTAGTGGAAGACAATCCTCAGGTGGCGGAAACCATCATGGATTATCTGGAGCTGGCCGGTCACCGCCTCGATTGTGCCTATCACGGTCAGGCGGCGCTGCAACTGCTGGAGGAGCAGCGTTTCGACGTCATCATCATGGATGTGATGATGCCGCGCCTCGATGGCCTCAGCACGGTGGCGCGCCTGCGCGAGCAGGGGATTGCCACTCCCGTGCTGTTTCTCACCGCCCGCGACAGCCTGGAAGACAAGCTGGCAGGCTTCAAGGCGGGGGGGGATGACTATCTGGTCAAGCCGTTCGCCATGGAGGAGCTGGAGGTACGGCTGCAAGCTCTGAGCCTGCGCGGCCCGCGCGGCGATGTGGGGGCCATCAGCTTTGGCGATCTGACGGTCGATGTCGCCAGCGGCCGCGCCACCCGCGCCGGTGAGCCCCTCAAACTCGGCAAGATCCCGTTCCGGATCCTCGCCCTGCTGGCCCGCCGCGCCCCCGCCATCGTCAGCCGTCAGGAGGTACTCGACACCGTCTGGGGGGATGAGGAGCCCGACTCCGATGCCCTGCGCAGCCATATCTACGCCCTGCGCAACGCGCTCGACAAGCCCTTCCCCACTCCCATGCTGGAGACCCTGCACGGTCAGGGCTACCGACTGGTGAGCGCATGAGTCTGCCGAGCCTTCGCCGCCGCCTGATCATGGCGCTCGGCGGTGCCGGGGTGGTGCTGCTGATCCTGCTCTCCGGCCTGATGCTGGTGGCCGAAGACAAGATGGAAGAGCTGAGCCTGCGCCACTGGCTGGAAGCCGAAGTGACCCGCTACAGCGATGACTGGCTGCGACTCGGCCCGGCGGCGGCCGCCCCGAGCCCCAGGCAGTTCTCCAGCTACTGGACCGAGGCGGGCCGCTTGCCCAAGTGGTTGAAGCCCTACCAGACTCCCGGCTTTTTCGAGCACCAACTGGGCAAGGAGGACAAACACTTTCTGGTGGCCCGTCACCCCTCCGGCGAGGGACTGCTCTATCTGGTGTTCAACGACGACGCCGACGACTACCTCGACCCCTACGAAGACAAGCTGCATCTGGCCACCCGACTGATCGGGGTGACCCTGCTGCTGGGCTGCCTCGGCTTCGGTATCTGGCTGGTACGCCATATCACAGGGCCGCTGCAACGGCTGCAACAGAGGGTCGCCCACCTCACCCCGGATCAGGCGGATTTCGAGCCCGACGCCCCCTGGCAGGAGCTGCGGGATATCGAGCTGGCGCTGCTGGCCGGCAAACAGGAGGTGAGCGCAGTGTTCGCCCGCGAGCAGGAGTTCAGCCGTTTCGCCAGCCACGAGCTGCGCACCCCCAACATGGTGATCCAGGGCTCGGCGGCCCTGCTCGGCAAGGTGACGGACTTGCCCGCACCGGCCGCCCGCGCCACCACCCGCATCCGCGCCGCCGCCGACGAGATGGCGCTGCTCACCGAGACCTTCCTGCTGCTGGGCCGCAAGGAGGCAGTGGAGCGACCGCTGCAGCAGGTGACCCCGCTGATCCGTCAGGAGCTGGCCCGCCTAGCCCCGCTATTGCAGCGGGAGGCCCTCGATATCCGGCTTAATCTGGATGAGAGCAGCGAAGTAAATGCCCCCCTCTCCCTGCTCGCCATCGCCCTCGGCAACCTGCTGAAAAATGCCCTGAGCTATGCCGAGGGACATATCGACATCGAGCTGTGTGGCCCGGTGCTCACCATCAGCAACCCGACGGCGGCGGCACCGGATCAGATCCTCGGCTACGGCTGTGGCCTCACCATCATCCAGCGCATCTGCGAGAAACTCGGTTGGCAGATCGACACCCGGCTGGAGAATGGCGTATTCAGCGCCCGGCTGGCGATGATCACTGCCGAACAGTTCCCTCTCCCTTTGGGAGAGGGCTAGGGTGAGGGCGCAGTGGCACCGCCAACCCACCAGCCAGATAGCAACAAGGCGCCCGAGGGCGCCCTGTTTTTATCTGACGGATGCAAGCCTGAGGCTCACTCCGCCGGTTTGTTCTTGCGGCTCGCCTTGAGTTCGAGGAACTCGATGATTTTGCCGGCCACATCCTTGCCGGAGGCGGCTTCCACCCCTTGCAATCCGGGGGAGGAGTTGACCTCCAGCACCAGCGGGCCACGGGCGCTACGCAGGATATCGACCCCCGCCACATCCAGCCCCATGATCTTGGCGGCCTGCACCGCGGTCGCGCGCTCTTCCGGGGTGATCTTGATCGCCTCGGCGGTGCCGCCACGGTGCAGGTTGGAGCGAAACTCCCCTGGCTGGGCCTGGCGGCGCATGGCGGCAACCACCTTGCCATTGACCACCAGACAGCGGATGTCGGCGCCATTGGCCTCGCGGATATACTCCTGCACCAGAATGTTGTTGTTGGTCTGGATAAAGGCCTCGATCACGCTCTCGGCGGCTTTCTGGGTCTCGCAGAGCACCACGCCAATCCCCTGGGTTCCCTCCAGCAGTTTCACCACCAGCGGCGCCCCGCCCACCATGGTGATGAGGTCGGGCACGTCGTGGGTGCTGTGGGCATAGCCGGTGATGGGCAGGCCGATGCCGTGGCGGGAGAGCAGTTGCATCGCCCGCAGCTTGTCGCGGGAGCGGCTGATGGCCACCGAGCTGTTGAGGGCCATGGTGTTCATCATCTCGAACTGGCGCAGCACGGCGGTGCCGTAGGCGGTAATGCTGGCCCCGATCCGGGGGATCACGGCGTCATAACTTCCCAGCTCCCCACCCTCGTAGTGAATGGAGGGGTTGTGGGAAGCGATGTTCATATAGCAGCGCAGGGTGTCGAGCACCTCTACCTGATGACCGCGCGCCTGCGCCACCTCGACCAGACGGCGGGTGGAGTAGTTTTTCGGCTCACGGGATAAAATGGCGATCTTCATGACAATTCCGCTAGAAGGCTGTGCCTGGGCAGGATGGGGCGGGAGAGTATAAGGTGCCACAGCGCCAAGACAACGCCAATTGTTTATCCTGACAACAAGACAAACCACGCAAAACCGCACGCTACCACATCACTGTGACCAACAGGTTAAACGGCGGCTCTGCGCAGGTTGTTCAACCCGTGCAAGGATGCCGCCGTTTCTCGTTAAAGATCAACCGATGTCACGCGGGAGTCAGTTCAGGTTTGGCCCCAGCCAGCGCTCGGCCTCTGCCTGCGTCATCCCCTTGCGGGCGGCGTAATCCTCCACCTGATCTTGCTGGATCTGCGCCACCGCGAAGTACTTGCTCTCGGGGTGGGAGAAGTACCAGCCCGACACCGCCGCCCCCGGCCACATGGCGTAGGATTCGGTGAGCTGCATGCCGATGGCCTGCTCGACATCCAGCAACTCCCAGATGCTCCCCTTCTCGGTGTGCTCCGGACAGGCCGGATAACCGGGGGCCGGACGGATGCCCTGATAGTTTTCGCGGATCAGCTCCTCGTTGCTGAGGGCCTCGTCGGGAGCATAACCCCAGTGCACCTTGCGCACCTGCTCGTGCAGGTACTCGGCAAAGGCTTCGGCCAGACGGTCGCACACCGCCTGAATAAGGATGGCGTTGTAATCGTCGTGCTGCGCCTTGTAGGCCTTGGCGATGGCCTCCTCACCGATGCCGCCGGTCACCGCGAAGGTGCCGATCCAGTCGGGCTTGCCGCTCTCTTTCGGCGCCACATAGTCCGCCAGACAGTAGTTGGGGAAGCCCTGCTTCTCGCTCTGCTGGCGCAGGTGGTGCAGCACCTTGATGACCTCGGTGCGCGACTCGTCGCTGTAGACCTCGATGCTGTCTCCTACCGCGTTGGCCGGGAACAGGCCGATCACCCCGGCACAGCGCACGCTCTGATCCTTTTCCAGTTGATCCAGCATGGCGTTGGCGTCGGCAAACAGCTTGGTCGCCTCCTCGCCAATGATCTCGTCCTCGAGGATGCGCGGATACTTGCCTGCCAGCTCCCAGCTGAGGAAGAACGGCGTCCAGTCGATGTAGGGGCGCAACACCGAAATGGCCACATCTTCGAACTTCTGCACCCCGAGCTCGCGGGGCTTCGGCGGCTGGTAGCCAACCCAGTCCAGCTGGTGCCGGTTGGCGCGGGCATGAGCCAGACTGACCGGACGGGAGCGCGGCTGCTTGCGGGCATGCTGATCCCGGGCGATCTCGTACTCCTTGTCGATGCGGGCGACAAACGCCTCCTTGAGATCCGGGCTGAGCAGGCTCTGGGCCACCCCCACCGCGCGGGAGGCGTTGGAGACATAGACCACAGGCTCCGAGTAGTTCTGCTCGATCTTGACCGCAGTGTGGGCCTTGGAGGTGGTGGCACCGCCGATCAAGAGCGGCAGCTTGAAGCCCTGACGCTCCATCTCCTTGGCCACGTGCACCATCTCGTCCAGGGACGGGGTGATGAGACCCGACAGCCCGATGATATCGGCGCCGACCTCACGCGCCGTCTTGAGAATCGTCTCGCAGGAGACCATAACCCCGAGGTCGACAATCTCGAAGTTGTTGCACTGCAGCACTACCCCGACGATATTCTTGCCGATGTCGTGCACGTCCCCTTTCACAGTCGCCAGCACGATTTTGCCGTTGCTGGAGCCGCCCGATTTTTCCGCCTCGATATAGGGCTGCAGATAGGCCACCGCCCGCTTCATCACCCGGGCCGATTTCACCACCTGCGGCAGGAACATCTTGCCCGCCCCGAACAGGTCGCCGACCACGTTCATGCCATCCATCAGCGGCCCTTCGATGACATGCAGCGGCTTCTCGGCGCCAGCGCGTGCCTCTTCGGTATCCTCTTCGATAAAGTCGGTGATCCCCTTGACCAGTGCGTGCTCCAGCCGCTTGCCCACCGGCCAGCTGCGCCACTCCTGATCCCGCGGATCCTCGGCCTGGGCGCCGGCACCGCGATACTTCTCGGCGATGGCCAGCAGCTCCTCGGTGGCGTTGTCATTGAGGTTGAGCACCACCGCCTCGACCTTCTCTTTCAGCTCGGCCGGAATGTCTTCATAGATGGCAAGCTGACCGGCGTTGACGATCCCCATGTCCATGCCGTTCTTGATGGCGTGGTAGAGGAAGACGGCGTGAATCGCCTCGCGCACCGGCTCGTTGCCGCGAAACGAAAACGAGACGTTGGAGACGCCGCCGGAGATCATGGCGTGGGGCAGGTGCGTTTTAATGTCCTTCACCGCCTCGATGAAGTCCACCGCGTAGTTGTTGTGCTCATCGATGCCGGTCGCCACCGCGAAGATATTGGGGTCGAAGATGATGTCTTCCGGCGGGAAACCGACCTGATCCACCAGGATCCGGTAGGCACGCTGGCAGATCTCGAACTTGCGGGCGCGGGTATCGGCCTGACCCGCTTCATCGAACGCCATCACGATGACGGCTGCGCCGTAGCGGCGCAGCAGTTTAGCCTGCTGAATGAACTTCTCCTCCCCCTCTTTCATGGAGATGGAGTTGACCACCGGCTTGCCCTGCACGCACTTGAGGCCCGCTTCCAGCACCTCCCACTTGGAGGAGTCGATCATCACAGGCACCCGGGCGATATCCGGCTCACCGGCGATGAGGTTGAGGAAGCGCACCATGGCCGCTTCGGCGTCCAGCATCCCCTCGTCCATGTTGATGTCGATGATCTGGGCGCCGTTCTCTACCTGCTGCTTGGCAACATCGAGCGCCTCGTCGTAGAGCCCCTCCTTGATCAGCCGCTTGAACTTGGCCGAACCGGTGACGTTGGTGCGCTCCCCCACGTTCACGAACATGGACTCGGGGGTGATGATCAGGGGCTCGAGGCCCGACAGGCGGCAGGCCACCGGCAGCTCGGGCAGCACACGCGGCTTGATGCCCGCCACAGCGTCCGCCATGGCGCGGATATGGGTCGGGGTGGTACCGCAACAGCCACCGACCAGGTTGAGAAAGCCGCTTTGGGCCCACTCGCGGATATGCTCCGCCATCTCACCCGCATCGAGGTCGTACTCGCCGAACGCATTGGGCAAACCGGCGTTGGGGTGGGCGCTGACGCAGGATTCGCTGATGCGAGACAGCTCCTCCACATATTGGCGCAGCTCATCGGGCCCCAACGCACAGTTGAGGCCGAACGACACCGGCTTTACGTGACGCAGCGAGTGGTAGAAGGCTTCGGTGGTCTGGCCGGAGAGGGTTCGGCCGGAGGCATCGGTAATGGTGCCGGAGATCATCACCGGCAGGCTGTAACCCAGCTCCTCGAACACCCCTTCCACCGCGAAAGCGGCCGCCTTGGCGTTGAGGGTATCGAATATGGTCTCGATCAGGATGATGTCGGCTCCGCCCTCGATCAGGGCATGGGTCGATTCGGTGTAGGCGGCCACCAGCTGGTCATAGGTGACGTTGCGCTTGCCGGGATCGTTCACATCCGGCGAGATGGAGGCGGTACGGTTGGTGGGACCCAACACCCCTGCGACGAAACGCGGCTTGGCGGGATCTTTTGCCGTCCACTCGTCTGCCACGGCGCGGGCCAGACGGGCGGCTTCCCGGTTGATCTCGGCGGAAAACTCTTCCATCTCGTAATCGGCCATGGCGATGCGAGTGGCGTTGAAGGTGTTGGTCTCGAGAATGTCGGCCCCGGCAGCACAATACTGCTCGTGGATCTCGCGGATCACCGCCGGACGGGTCAGCACCAGCAGATCGTTGTTGCCCTTGATGTCGGTATGCCAGTCGGCAAACCGCTCACCCCGATAATCCGCCTCACCGAGTTTGTAGCCCTGGATCATGGTGCCCATGGCCCCGTCGATGATCAGGATCCGCTCCCTGAGGCAGGCTTCCAGCTTCTTTGTTACGTCCGACTGCTTGCTCGGCTCTCTGCTCGACATTACGTTCGACACCGCGTGTTCCTCTTACATCCATGCAACTGCGTAAACAGCATCCTAACAGCAAACAAATAAAATGGAAATCTAGCCGTCTATCAGTCCAAATGCACCACCATATACTCATTTATGGGTAATGAGTAACATAGGGCCCGAGAGTAACCTATGCCCGTCCTGCATAGGGATACGTGCTTGCTGTCTACCAACGAGAAAAAAATAACTATGAGCGTCTACTACACACTCTGTTTTCTGGCAGCGTTGGCGATTTTTATCGCCTTTGCCAACCAGTATGTTGTGAAGATCCAGACCACCATCGCCATTACTGCGGGCTCCATGCTGATCTCCGCACTGCTGGTGCTGTTTGGCAAACTGGGTTGGTTCAATCTGGAACCTCTTGCCGTCAAGACCATGGAGAGCATCGACTTCCAGAACTTCCTGCTGAAGGGGATTCTGGGCTTCCTGCTGTTCGCCGGTGGCCTCGGCATCAACCTCAAGGCGCTGCGTAGCCAGAAGTGGGAGATCACCATTCTGGCCATCATTGCCACCCTGCTCTCCACCTTCCTCATCGGCTACGGCTTCTGGTTTATCGCCAAGCTGCTGGGCTGGGAGTTGCCGCTGGTCTACTGCATGCTGTTCGGCGCGCTGATCTCCCCCACTGACCCGATTGCCGTACTGGCCATCGTCAAGAAGATGAAAGCGCCGCCCCAGATCGCCATCCAGATCGAAGGGGAATCCCTGTTCAACGATGGTGTTGGCCTCGTCATCTTCGCTACCGTGTTTGCCGTCGCCTTTGGCGGTGTCGAGCCCACCTTCGGTAGCGTGGCCGGTCTGTTCCTGCACGAAGCCCTCGGCGGCATCCTGTTCGGCGCCGTGCTGGGTCTCATCGCCCACGTGATGATCAGCGCCACCGATGACGGTTCATTGGAGCTGCTGCTGACTCTCTGTATCCCGACCGCCGGCTTTGCCTTTGCCAACATGATCGGCGTCTCCGGCGCACTGGCCATGGTGGTCACCGGCATCATGATCGGCAACTGGACCCGTCACTCCGGCTTCTCCGAGCAGAGCAGCCATCACCTGGATCACTTCTGGGAGTTGATGGACCAGTTCCTCAACGCCCTGTTGTTCCTGCTGATCGGTCTGGCGCTGGTACTGCTGGATCTCGCCTGGCGTGACTGGATCCTGCTGGTCATTGCGGTGCCGCTCTGCCTGGGCGCCCGCTTTATCAGCGTGTCGCTGCCCTATGTGGCTTTCCGCCGATTCCGCAATTACAACACCTTCTCGGTGCGGATCCTCACCTGGGGTGGCCTGCGCGGTGGTCTGGCGATGGCGATGGCACTGGCACTCCCCTCCGGCGTCATGATGATCCCGGAACATGGCGTCGACCTGCGTCAGGTCATCCTGGTGATGACCTACTCGGTGGTGATGTTCTCCATCGTGGTGCAAGGCATGACCATCACCCCGATGATCACGGCTGCCAAGAAGGCCTGTGGCGACTACTGAGTCGGCCCACTGTGCTGATTGCAGAATGAGAGAGGGCTCCCGTCGGGAGCCCTCTTTTTAGGTTCATCGCGGCTTTCCGGGGAAGGCCGCCTTGATTTTCAGAAAAAAGTATTCTGAGTCCCTAAATCCATATGCCATGCGCTTTATCACTTTGATCTTGTTGTTCACCCCTTCCAGCACACTCGTGTGCATCGGGTAGTTTGCACTCGCCAGGATCCCCCGCATATATTTCGATAAATTTCGACCAAATCGTTGCAGCGGCGCTAGCCCGCTTTCCTTCACCTGCCGCATCCAGCTCCGCCATCGTCGCCATCCTTCCCACACGCTCGGCGCATACCAGATGCCCTTCAACCCCTCTTTCAGCACGTACACCATCGCCAGCGGTTGATTCGCCGCCAACAGCTCCTGCAACTTCACATCCTGTTTTTCACTCAACTTCGCCCGATTACGTAGCAGCAACCAACGCGCACTTTTGACCACTTTTCGCGCCGGTTTATCGCTTTTCAGTGCATTCGCCTGCTCCACTCGCACCCGGTCCACCACCTCTCGGCCATAGCGAGCCACCACGTGGAACAGGTCGTAGACCACCTCCGCCTGCGGGCAGTGTTGCTTCACCTCCAGGTCGAACGCCGTGTTCATGTCCATCGCCACCGCTTCAATCTGCTGGCATCGCTCGCCGAGCTGCTCGAAGAAGGGACGGATAGCGGCCCGGCTGTTGCCGTGCCCCACCCACAGGACGCGGATTCGCTCGGCATCCATGATCACGGTGGCATAGCGGTGTCCCTTGTGCAGGGCAAACTCATCCATCACCAGCCGCCGCACCTCCCCAAGTTCGATGGTGCCCACACTGGTCTGCAAACGGCGCTTGTCGATCTCCTTGATGGTGTGCCAACCGACCCCGGTGAGCTGGCTGACATGGCGGATGGGGAGGTACTGAACGAGCGCTTCAATCCAGCACTGCATGCGCCGGGTGAGGCGGGAGCCAGAGGGGAGCCAGTCGATATGTTCACTGACGCGACCACAGCGCAGACAGTCGACGCGGCGAACAGGCAGTTGTAACCAGACTTGTCGGTCAAATAGGTCTCGCTCACGCACCCGGCGGATACGTTGGTCGTGGATCAATGGCGTGGGTTGCAGGCATCGGCGACAACGGGGCAACAGGTCGGCGCGAGGCTCAAGGGTAAACAGGGTGTGATGGTTGGCAGAAAGCGCTTGGGCGATGACGGTATAACCTGGCCAGAAGGAGGCAATATCAATATGATGCACGGCGACAGCAGGGTGATGGTGGTGGTGTGTTTGGAGACAGCCAGTTTACCAGCACCCTGTCTGTCAACTTCCACTTCCCCAAGATCCCGCGAAGAACC
>NZ_JBFODS010000086.1:0-141755 GCF_040908445.1 Aeromonas sp. R10-2
GAAGAGAACAGAAAAATGGCTGGGGTACTAGGATTCGAACCTAGGGATGGCGAGATCAAAACCCGCTGCCTTACCGCTTGGCGATACCCCAACAGTGATGCCTGACAGAAACTATCAAACATCTTTCAAAAATGGCTGGGGTACTAGGATTCGAACCTAGGGATGGCGAGATCAAAACCCGCTGCCTTACCGCTTGGCGATACCCCAACAGCGTTCCTCAACAGTCGCGAGACTGGCAAAGAACTTTTAAAAATGGCTGGGGTACTAGGATTCGAACCTAGGGATGGCGAGATCAAAACCCGCTGCCTTACCGCTTGGCGATACCCCAACTAGAGATGGTGGCTATGACGGGATTCGAACCTGTGACCCCCGCATTATGAGTGCGATGCTCTAACCAACTGAGCTACATAGCCAACCTTGCTTCCGGTGAGTCGTTACCTCGTCACCGTGCGGGCCGAATTATGCGTATCTGGCTCTGGGGCGTCAACCCTTTTTTTGCCAGAAAAACGCAATTTGAGTGCGTTTGACCAGTTATTGGTCTCTGTTGCGCAAAAGCCCAACAATCTGCTTTTTTTTACGACATTGCCATGATTGCCCGGGCAATGGCAGATAAAAAACAGGCCAGCAAATGCTGGCCTGTCATGGGATTAGACGTTGAACAGGAAATTCATGATATCGCCATCTTTGACGATGTAATCTTTCCCTTCAGCGCGCATTTTGCCCGCTTCCTTGGCGCCTTGCTCACCCTTGTAGTTGATAAAGTCTTCAAAGGCGATGGTTTGGGCGCGAATAAAGCCTTTTTCAAAGTCAGTGTGGATCTTGCCAGCCGCTTGCGGGGCAGTGGCACCGACCGGAATAGTCCAGGCGCGTACCTCTTTCACACCGGCGGTGAAGTAGGTCTGCAGGTTGAGCAGCTGGTAGCCGGAGCGGATAACGCGGTTCAGGCCCGGCTCTTCGATGCCAAGGTCAGCCATGAACTCGGCGCGATCTTCATCGTCCAGTTCGGCGATGTCGGCTTCGATGGCGCAGCAGACCACGACCACGACCGCGTTCTCGGCGGCGGCGATTTCACGCACCTTGTCCAGATAGGGGTTGTTCTCGAAGCCATCTTCCGCCACGTTGGCGATATACATGGTGGGTTTCAGGGTCAGGAAGTTGAGGTGGCTCACGGCGGCCAGCTCTTCTTTATCCAGCTTCATGCCGCGGATCATCTGGCCGTTTTCCAGCGCGACCTTGATCTTCTCCAGGGTTTCGACTTCCAGCTTGGCATCCTTGTCGCCGCCTTTGGCACGCTTGGACTGACGGTGAATGGCGCGCTCGCAGGCGTCCAGGTCCGACAGGGCCAGCTCGGTGTTGATCACTTCGATATCGTCAGCGGGAGAGACCTTGCCGGCAACGTGAATGATGTTCTCGTCATCGAAGCAGCGCACAACGTGGCCGATCGCTTCGGTTTCACGGATGTTGGCCAGGAACTGGTTACCCAGACCTTCACCCTTGGAGGCACCGGCAACCAGGCCGGCGATGTCGACGAATTCCATGGTGGTCGGCACAACGCGCTGCGGATTGATGATGGCCGCCAACTGATCGAGGCGGGGATCCGGCATCGGCACCACACCTGTGTTCGGCTCGATGGTGCAGAACGGGAAGTTGGCGGCTTCGATACCGGCCTTGGTCAGCGCGTTGAACAGGGTGGATTTGCCTACATTGGGCAGGCCCACGATACCGCATTTAAAACCCATGGATTGTTACCTTACTTGATGGATGCTGTTGGGGGTCGCCCGCAGGCGGCCCATGTCATGCTTGTTCTGGTCGTTGCTCATGTACCGGCACAATGCCCGTACAGGGTCAAACCGACCTAACCCTTTTCAGCCTTGAAGCTGTGCAAGCGATTCATGGCCTTGGTCATATCTTGTTTGAACAGGATATCGGTGGCGCGCAGGGACTCGTCCAGCGCGGCGTCGATCAGGTTCTGTTCACTGCTGGGGGCCTTGGTCAGGACGAAGCCAGCCACCTGCTCTTTGCTGCCGGGATGGCCGATCCCGAGCCGCAGCCGGAAGAAGTTATTGTTGTTGCCCATCTTGGCGATGATGTCCTTGAGGCCGTTATGACCACCGTGACCACCACCCTGCTTGAACTTGGCGATGCCAGGCGGCAGATCCAGTTCGTCATGGGCCACCAGAATCGCTTCCGGCTCAATCTGATAAAAACGCGCCAGTGCGGCCACCGCCTTGCCGGAGAGGTTCATATAGGTGTTCGGGATGAGCAGCCGTACATCCTGTCCCTCGACCAGGATGCGGGCAGTATGACCGAAGAACTTGGGTTCTTCACGCAGGCTGACATTGTGCCAGCGGGCCAGTTGCTCCACATACCAGGCGCCCGCATTGTGGCGGGTCTTGGCATATTCCGGGCCGGGGTTGCCCAGTCCGACGATCAGTTTGATTTCGCTTGTCACGCTTGATGTCTTCACTCGCAGCTGCCGTGGGCACACTACCCAGGGCAATAGGACGCAATATTCTAGCCGCCGAGTGGCGATCACTCAACCAATGCGCATGTTATGGCGGGATTTGCAGCATTATTGCGGCCAATGGGTGGCTAACTGTGGGCAAACGGGCCTCTTGCAAGAGGCCCGTTTCAGTTTACCGATGGATTGTGCCCGGTTGACTATCGTCGTTATTTGGCGCGCAGCAGGGTAACGGTCTCTTCATCCAGCGCGGTCAGGGAGGGGCGGGCATCGCGCACATACTCCACGAAAGAGGCTGCATCGGTGCCGCAATCCACGCCGCTGGCTTTGCAATCGAGGGCCTGGCCCGGGGCATAGACGGCGCTCAGCAGCTCGCCGTTTTGTGCCACCTTCAGCACCGGGAAGGCGGTCAGCTTGCCATTGACGCTGGCGATATCGACCCGCTCGCTCTTCTGACGCTGGGCATTGGCCAGTGCTTGCCAGCCATCGTTGCCGTTGGCGCTGTAGGCGTTCATCACTACCCGATAGCGCTGGCTATCAACCAGATCCTGCCACTCGCCGCTTGCGGTCTTGCGCTGCAATTGGGTCAGGGTGCCCGCTTTGCCTGCGTCGGTCTCCTGGAAGGTGTAACGCAGGTGTCCGCCATAGGGGAACTTGCCGGCATGGGCGCTGGCGGGCAGGGTGGCGGTGATGGTCTCGGTCAAGAGGGCACGCACCTCGGCGCCAGTCAGGGTCAGCACCGAGAGCTGGTTCTTGAACGGCAGCAGGGTGAGGGCACTATCCCCCTCGCGCCATTCGCCAGCAGGCAGGTCGGCGCGCACGCCCCCCACCGCAACCAGAGAAAAATCGACCGGGCCGCCGGTCAGGGCTTGCACTGCTGGGGTATTGGCCCAGTAGAACTCCCCTTCGGCAACCAGCGGCGCGACATCTGAGCCGTGGCTGTCGCTGCCGTTGTCGCCGGGACGACGGGCATTTTGCAGCTGCTCGGGGATGGTGCCGATCACCGGGCCGTAGGCTTTCTCCAGCGCCGGTTTGTAGTGGCTGTCGATGATGCCGCGCAGGCGCGGATCTTCGTCCACGGTCACCAGATTGGGCTGGTTGTCGACAAACTGGCTCGCCTCTTTGCTGCGGGCATCGTCGAGCGCCTGCTTGCGCGCCGCATCGGCGAAGAAGTCGCGGCTGGCCAGCAGGCTGTTGTGGCCCTGGCAGTCGGTCACCTGACCGTGGCTGTCAAAGGTCACCTGCGCCAGACCGATGGCCTGGGCGTAGGAGCCCGCCTGCACCACGCAGGTTTTGCCGATGCCATCCGGATTGGTCACCAGCTTGGCGTAATCGCCGGTCTTGCCCCAGCCGATATTGCGAAAATCGCCGAGCAGGCTGTGGGAGTGGCCGCCGACGATGGCATCGAGGCCGTTTACCTTGGCCGCCAGTGCCAGATCCCGCTCGTTGCCGATGTGGGTGAGCGCCACGATCTGATGGATCCCCTTGGCTTGCAGCATGTCGACCGTGGCCTGAGCCGAGGCGACCTCCTTGCCAAAGCGCAGCTTGCCGACGTTGGGGGCGATATTGCCCATGTCTTCCAGTACCAGACCGATGACGGCGACCAGCTGTTTGCCTTGTGGCAGGTTGTCGAGATCGGTGACCGGGCTCTTCTGGTTGCCGTCAAAGGCGTAGACCACGAAGGGCTTGAGGTTGTCAGCCTTGCTGAGGGCCGGATCGGCCTTGGTGTCGAGGTTGGCGGCCAGCACTGGGAAGTTGACCCCCTCGATGAAGCGGGCCAGCTTCTGGTTATCCAGATCGAACTCGTGGTTGCCCAGCGCCATGGCATCGAGGCCGAACTGGCTCAGCAACTCGGCGTTGGCCATCCCCTCGTTGAGTTTGAAGTAGCCGCTGCCCTGCCAGGCATCGCCACCGTGCAGCAGCAGCAAGGGCTGGTTCTTGGCCAGCGCCTCGGCCTGATAGGCTTTCGCCATGGTCAGCAGGCGCGGGTAACCGCCAAAGCGGGTATAGAGGGTGTCCGTCTCCCCCTGCTGGGCAAAGATCTGCCCTTTGATCTCGGCATTGACCGGATCAAACTGGGAGTGGGTGTCGTTCATGTGAGCCAGAGTTAGCACGAAGGGCGGGTTCTCTTTGGCGGGCTGACAGGCGAACAGGGCACAGGTGAGGGTCGCGAGCAGGAGGGGACGCAAGCAATTCATGGGTAAATCCTTAAGCCTGCCGGGGGCAGGGTCGTACCAGATAGCAGAAAGTTGGAAAGAGAAGGTCCAGAAAGACGAAAACCGCCTGATGGCGGTTTTCGTTATTGCTGAATCTATCAATGCTCAAACATGGCAGAGATGGACTCTTCGTTGCTGATGCGACGAATGGCTTCGGCCAGTACAGTTGACAGCGTCAGCTGCTTGACCTTGCCTACCGCTTTCATCTCCGCAGTGAGCGGGATGGAGTCGGTAATGATCAGTTCATCGATCACGGAGTTCTTGATGTTCTCGACGGCAGAACCGGAGAAGACCGGGTGAGTGGCGTAAGCGAATACACGCTTGGCACCGCGCTCTTTCAGGGCCTCTGCGGCTTTGCACAGGGTGCCGCCTGTGTCGATCATGTCATCAACGATGATGCAGTCGCGGCCTGCAACGTCACCGATCAGGTGCATGACCTGGGAGACGTTCGGGCGGGGACGGCGCTTGTCGATGATGGCGATGTCGGTATCATCCAGCAGCTTGGCGATGGCGCGGGCACGCACGACGCCACCGATGTCCGGGGAGACAACGACAGGAGACTCGAGGTTCTTGGACTTCATGTCTTCCAGCAGCACCGGGCTACCGAACACGTTGTCTACCGGAACGTCGAAGAAACCTTGAATTTGCTCGGCATGCAGGTCAACGGTCAGCACGCGATCCACACCGACGCTGGAGAGGAAGTCAGCGACAACCTTGGCGGTGATGGGGACACGGGCGGAGCGGACGCGGCGGTCCTGACGGGCATAACCAAAGTAGGGGATAACGGCAGTGATACGGCCAGCTGAAGCACGACGCAGAGCATCCACCATGACGATCAATTCCATCAAATTGTCGTTGGTCGGGGCACAGGTGGATTGAATGATGAAGATATCGCCACCACGTACATTCTCATTGATCTGTACGCTGATCTCGCCGTCGCTAAAGCGACCTACGGCAGCATTGCCGAGTTTGATAAACAGGCGATCTGCGATCTTCTGGGCTAGTTCCGGCGTTGCGTTACCAGCAAACAGCTTCATGTCAGGCACGGTTTGAAACCTCGGGGTTGCATCCAGTATGTGGGGGAGTCTGAAATCAGACCCTATCGTTTTTGGGCAAACGATTTATCAAGATAACGTACAAGGTGTCTGCTGCCCAATGAATGTGATGATACCGGTAACCCGAATCCGTGGCCGAGTGCAAAACCGGCCACGTTAATCATCATCAATACCGTTCGGTAAAATTGGCTGGGGTACTAGGATTCGAACCTAGGAATGGCGAGATCAAAACCCGCTGCCTTACCGCTTGGCGATACCCCAATCATTTGAACTGTTGCAATGTGGAGAAGAGAGGTGATATGTTCTCGCCCTTGGCGACAAACCCATCAAGTCCCTTCGGCACGCAGGCCAACACTTCCCGAGCAGTTACTTCGTCTTCAAATTGAGCAAAGACGCAGGCTCCTGTGCCCGTCATTCTTGACGGCGCGTATTCTAGCAACCAGCCGAGCGCATTGGCAACCTCGGGGTGGCGCTTTTTCACCAGTGATTCGCAATCGTTTTTCCACTCGCCTTCCAGCAGGTTGTCCAGCGCCATTTTCGGCGTGGCTCTCGGCAGGTCCGGATCCTGGAATACGGCCGCGGTCGCTACATGGCAATCGGGCTTGAGCACCAGATACCAGGCATCGGGTAGTTCGACCGGTTGCAGCCGCTCGCCCACCCCTTCGGCAAAGGCCGCCTTGCCACGGACAAACACCGGTACATCGGCCCCCAGCTGGACGCCAAGTGCTGCCAGTTCATCTTCGCTCAAACCCGCTTGCCAGAGGTGGTTAAGCGCCACCAGCGTGGTCGCTGCATCGGATGAACCGCCGCCAATACCGCCCCCCATGGGCAGCACTTTTTCCAGCCGGATATGGGCACCTTGCGGGCTCGGCAGGGTTGCTTGCAGCAGGCGTGCCGCCCGAATAATCAGATTCTGCTCATCCGGCACCCCGGGAATGGCCGGGCTCAGGGTGAGTGTGTCGCTATTCGGTATCACCTCAAACTCGAGCCAGTCGCTGTGGTTGAGGAAGATAAACAGGGTCTGCAGCTCGTGATAACCATCGGGACGACGGCCATTGACGTGTAAAAACAGGTTGAGTTTGGCCGGTGCCGGCCAGCGTGTGGAAGCCATTAACGTGCAAGAGTCCATTGGTTGATCTGAAGCTTGAGGCGGCTGTTCTGGCCGGTCATGGTCAGCTGGTGTGGCAGGCGGTAGCCATCCTGATCCCGATAATCGCCATAGACGATCTGCCACTGGCCGTCGCGCACGCTGGCCAGACTGCTGTCGGGGTTGAGTTCAAACTCCGCCTGACCCGGCAGCCCCTTGATCCACTCTGGCAATCCAGCAACCGGAATATTCCAGCCGGTCAGTTGATAGATGAGTGCTTCGGCATCCTGGCTCTGGTGGCGATTGCCGTCGCTGTCGAGCAGGGTGATCTCCCCCTTGCTGCGGGAGAGCTCCAGAATGCTGGTGCCGATCAGGCTGGTGAGGTTGAGGCGATAATCCTCCCCATCCTGCTGCCAGTTGAGACGGGCGCTGCCCTTTTGCTGTGGCGTGATGATGGCCATCTTGCCAGAGAGCTGCCAGTGGGTCAGCTGCTCGAGACGGGCCCGCTCCTGGTTCCAGTTCACCTGGTCACGCTGGGGCTGGGTGGTGGCACAACCGGCCAGCAACAGCAGGCAGGTGAGGGTAAAAATACGTAGCAGCAAGAGACGGCTCCAGAGAGAGGAATTTGCCACAGTATACGGGGCGGCCGTATTGCTTTTAAAGACTTACCCTTTCTCGTACAATTGGCAGCCTTTGCACCCAGCGTATGAAATGATCGTCGCCCACTCATGAGTTTGCTTGCCCTCGGAATCAACCACAACACCGCCAGTGTCGCCTTGCGGGAACGGGTCGCCTTTGGCCCGGACTGCATCGATCGCGCCTTGCGTGAGCTGGTGAGCCAACCCGGTGTCAGCGAGGCGGTGATCGTCTCCACCTGCAACCGGACCGAACTCTATTGCAATCTGGAGGAGGAGCGGCAGGAGCAAGTGCTGCGCTGGCTGCAACAGTTCCACGGGCTGGACGCGGCCGAACTGGTCACTGCCATCTATCAGCATCACGATGAAGAGGCGGTGCGCCACCTGATGCGGGTGGCGTGCGGGCTCGACTCGCTGGTGTTGGGGGAGCCGCAGATCCTGGGGCAGATCAAGCAATCCTACGCTCATGCCCAGCAGGCGGAGTCGGTGAAGGGGGCGCTGGAGCGGCTGTTCCAGAAATCCTTCTCGGTGGCGAAAAGAGTGCGTACCGATACCGAGATTGGCGCCAGTGCCGTGTCGGTGGCCTTTGCCGCCGTCAGCCTGGGCCGGCGGATCTTCTCCGATCTCTCCCAGACCAAGGTATTGCTGGTCGGGGCGGGGGAGACCATCGAACTGGTGGCCCGTCATCTGCGCGAGCAGAACGTCACCAAGATGATGGTGGCTAACCGCACCCTGCAGCGTGCCCAGACCCTGGCGGCCGAATTCGGTGCCCAGGTGATGACGCTCGAAGAGATCCCCGACTATCTGCACGAAGCGGATATTGTCATCAGCTCGACCGCCAGCCCCCTGCCCATCATCGGCAAGGGGATGGTGGAGCGCGCGCTAAAGGCCCGCCGTTTCAAACCCATGTTTCTGGTGGATATTGCCGTGCCGCGCGACATCGAAGCCGAAGTCGATGAGCTCTCCGATGCCTATCTCTACACGGTGGATGATTTGCAGGGGATCATCGAGCAGAACCTCGAAACCCGTAAGCGGGCCGCCGCACAGGCCGAGGTGATCGTGCAGGAAGAGCGCGACGAGTTTATGGGCTGGTATCGCGGCCAGAGCTCGGTCGATCTCATTCGCGATTACCGCCATCAGTCCCAGCAAGTGGCTGATGAAGAGTTGCAACGGGCCCTGCTGGCATTGGCGCAGGGCGAGAGTGCCGAACAGGCGCTCAAGGCGATGGCCCATCGCCTCACCAACAAATTGATCCACGCGCCGACCCAGGCGTTGCGCCAGGCTGCCTCCCAGGGGGATCAGAGCGAGCTCTCCCGCTTGCGGCAGGCGCTGGGGTTGTCACAAGAGCCATAATTTTCGGGCAACCTGCCGGTTGTCCCGTCCTCCATTGAGAATGCAAGAGTTATGAATCCGTCACTGATCAGAAAGCTGGAAGGCCTCATCGAGCGCCACGAAGAAGTACAGGCCATGCTCGGCGAGCCGGATGTGGTCTCGGATCAGGATCGCTACCGCGCCCTGACCCGCGAATATGCCCAGCTGGAAGATATCGTTCACGCCTTCCAGCGTTACCGTCAGGCTCAGGATGATCTTGAGACCACCCAGATGATGCTGGAGGAGGATGATGCCGACTTGCGCGAGATGGCGCAGGAGGAGCTGCCGCTGGCCAAGGCCAATCTGGAGGCGCTGGAGCAGGAGCTGCAACTGATGTTGCTGCCCAAGGATCCCAAGGATGACAACAATTGCTATCTGGAGATCCGCGCTGGTGCCGGTGGCGACGAAGCGGCCATCTTTGCCGGTGACCTGTTCCGCATGTATTCACGGTTTGCCGAGCGTCAGGGCTGGCGCGTCTCCATCGTCAGCTGCAACGATGGTGAATACGGTGGCTACAAGGAGGTGATCGCCAAGATCGACGGCGAGCGCGTCTATGGCCGTCTCAAGTTTGAATCCGGTGGTCACCGGGTACAGCGGGTGCCGGAGACCGAATCTCAGGGGCGGGTGCACACCTCCGCCTGTACCGTCGCCGTGTTGCCGGAAGTGCCGGAAGCCGAGCAGATCGAGATCAACCCTTCCGATCTGAAGATCGACACCTTCCGCGCCTCCGGTGCCGGCGGTCAGCACGTCAACAAGACCGACTCGGCCATCCGCATCACCCACCTGCCGACCGGTCTGGTGGTGGAGTGCCAGGACGAGCGCTCCCAGCACAAGAACCGCGCCAAGGCGATGTCGGTGCTCTCCGCCCGCCTGCAAGCGGCCGAGGATGAGCGCCACCGCGCCGCCGAGCAGAGCACCCGCCGCAATCTGGTGGGCTCCGGTGATCGCTCCGAGCGCATCCGTACCTACAACTACCCGCAGGGCCGCCTCTCCGAGCACCGCATCAACCTGACCCTCTATCGCCTCTCCGAAATTCTGGAAGGGGATCTGGACTGCGTCATCACCCCGCTGGTGCAGGAGTATCAGGCCGATCAGCTCGCCTCGCTGGCCGAGAACAACTAATGCAAATGGTGATCCGGCAAGCTCGCATTAAGTGTTCTGCCCATAAGGTGGAGTGGCACTGATGCAGATCCAGCAGGCCCGCGCCCATATCATGACTGTGTTGGCTGAGGGGGAGTCCCCCCGCGCCGATGCCGATGTACTGCTCTGTCATCTGTTCGGGTGTCGTCGCAGCTATCTGATGACCTGGCCCGAACATGAGCTGGATGCCGCCCAGCAGGCCACCCTGCAGGGGTGGCTGGCTCGTCGTCTCAACGGCGAACCTATCGCCCATCTGGTGGGCGAGCGGGAGTTCTGGTCGCTGCCCCTCAAGGTGAGCCCGGCGACCCTGATCCCGCGCCCCGATACCGAGGTGCTGGTCGAGCAGGCGCTGACCAGAATCCCGCAAGGTCCTTGCGCCGTGCTGGATCTCGGCACCGGCACCGGCGCCATCGCGCTGGCGCTCAAGTCCGAGCGGCCCGAGGTCGATGTGTGGGCGGTGGATCGGATGGCGGATGCCGCGGCGCTGGCCCGCGAGAACAGCGCCGCACTGGGGTTACCCATCGAGGTGCGCGATGGCAGCTGGTTCGAGCCCCTTGGCGAGCCGGATCACGACGAAACGCCACGATTTGCGGTGATTGTCTCCAATCCCCCCTATATTGATGGCGCCGATCCCCATCTCGAGCAGGGTGACGTGCGCTTTGAACCCCGTTCAGCGCTGGTTGCCGATGACGCCGGGCTGGCTGATATCCGCCATATCGTGGCCCATGCTCCCGCTTATCTGCTGACCGATGGCTGGTTGCTGCTGGAGCATGGCTGGGGTCAGGGGGAGGCGGTGCGTCAGTTGCTGCGCGATGGCGGTTACCGCGAGGTAGCCACGGTGCGCGATTACGGGGATAACGACAGGGTGACGCTGGGCCTCTGCCCGCTGCGCTGACAGCCCCTTACTGTTACACGGCGGGTTGCCTGTGCGCCCCCATGCAAGGATTGAATATGGTTTTTGTGCTCAAACACCTGCACCTCACCCTGATAGCCGGGGCCGTGCTGATGTTTATGCTCCGCTTCTACTGGGTACAGACCGCCACTGGCCGAGCCTATAGCGCGCCGGTGATGAAGGTCAGCGGTTGGCTCAACGGTCTGGTGGTGCTCTCCGGCGTATTGCTCTGTATGGTGCTGGATCTCAACCCGCTCAATAACGGAACGCCCTGGCTCAGCGAGAAGCTGATGGCCATTCTGGTGCTGGTATTTCTGGCGGCGATGGCGCTGCGGTTGGCCAAAAGCAATCTGGTGCGCTGGTGCTCCTTTCTGGGGGCGCTCGGCTGGATCTACTTTATTGCCAAGTTGGCAGTGCTCAAACAGACGAGTGTGTTCGGCTAAGGCATGAAGAGAATGTTACACATAGACGAATGGACCGATTTCGAAGCCCACGACATCACCGAGCTGGCGTTGTCAGTCAGTGACGAAATTTATGGCTCGGTCGAGGAGGGGATCCGCGAGTTGAACCTGCTGGACGAGTGGCTGGATGAGCAGATCGAAGAGGGCACCTGCGACGAGGTGCGCCAGCAGTTGCTGCAGGGCTTCTACCACAGCCTCGGTTTTCATGGCGACTGGCAGGACTATTTCTCTGCCAACAACTGTGACCTCAATCAGGTGCTGGTGCAGCGCAAGGGGATCCCGGTCAGCCTCGGCATTCTCATCATCCAGCTGGGGCGCAAGCTTGGGCTCGATGTGGAGGGGATCTGCTTCCCCGGCCACTTCCTGGTGAGCTTTGCCGGTGGCGAGGGGGAGGTCTATGTCGACCCCTTTACCGGCGACGAGCTGAGTCTGGCCCGCATCGAGCTGCTGCTGCGCGGTGCGTTGGGGGACTTGGCGACCCTGACCCCCGACTACCTGCAGCCCTCCGGCCAGTGGGAGATCATCGAACGGCTGCTCAATGTCAGCAAGGGGGCCTTGCTGCGGGAAGACCGCATGCCCGAGGCACTGCGTTGCAGCGAGTTGTTGCTGCGGATGAAGCCCGGCGATCCGCTGGAGACGCGGGATCGCGGCTTTATCTACGAGCAGCTCGATTGCCCGCGCCAGGCCGCCGACGATTTTGAATATTTTATTGAACAATGCCCGGACGATCCGGTCGCCGACGTGCTGAAAGTACAGCTGGCCGCGCTGGATCTGAGCCCCAAGCCCCTCCATTAAGGGCGGCTTGAAACTTAAACAGAAGAATATCAAGGCCGCAGCGCTCGGCTGCAACGGAGTAACTTGGCTTCAGGCCCCTTCATTAAGGAAGTCTTAGATGGAACAGAAGAATATCAAGATCAACCAGATCGACGTAGCCAACGACAAACCGTTCGTGCTGTTTGGCGGCATGAACGTGCTGGAATCCCGCGACATGGCGATGGCGGTGTGCGAGAAGTACGTGGAAGTGACCAGCAAGCTGGGCATCCCGTTTGTCTTCAAGGCGAGCTGGGACAAGGCCAACCGCTCTTCCATCCACTCCTACCGCGGTCCGGGTCTGGAAGAGGGGATGAAGATTTTCCAGGAGCTGAAAGCGACCTTCGGCATGCCGGTCATCTCCGATCTGCACGAACCCCATCAGGCCAAGCCGGTCGCCGAGGTGGTTGACGTTATCCAGCTGCCCGCTTTCCTGGCACGCCAGACCGATCTGGTGGAAGCCATGGCCCGCACCGGCAACGTCATCAACATCAAGAAGCCGCAGTTCCTGAGCCCAAGCCAGATGAAGAACATTACCGACAAGTTCGAGGAGTGCGGCAACGACCAGCTGATCCTGTGCGAGCGCGGTGCCAACTTCGGCTACGACAACCTGGTGGTGGACATGCTGGGTCTGGGCGTGATGAAGAAGAGCACCGGTGGCTATCCGGTGATCTTTGACGTGACCCACTCCCTGCAGTGCCGTGATCCGCTGGGTGCCGCCTCCGGTGGCCGTCGCGAACAGGTGACCGAGCTGGCACGTGCCGGAATGGCGGTCGGTCTGGCCGGTCTCTTTATCGAATCCCACCCGGATCCGAAAATTGCTCGCTGCGATGGCCCGAGTGCCCTGCCGCTGGAGAAGCTGGAAGGCTTCCTCAAACAGATGAAGGCCATTGATGACCTGATCAAGGGCTTCGAACCTCTCGATACCTCGGCCTGATCCCGACGCTGTCATGCCTGATGAAAATGCCCCGCAATGCGGGGCATTTTTTGATAAGGATGCGGTGACAAGCACGCATAAAAAAACGGCCGATTGGCCGTTTTTTTGTGCCGATACAGCGAGTATCAGCTCTTCACTGCAGGGCGCTGATTACAGGCTCTGGGTGAAAGTACGGGTAACCACGTCACGCTGCTGTTCCGGGGTCAGGGCGTTGAAACGCACTGCGTAGCCAGATACACGGATGGTCAGCTGCGGGTACTTCTCCGGGTTTTCGATAGCATCTTCCAGAGTTTCGCGACGCAGCACGTTGACGTTCAGGTGCTGGCCACCTTCAACAGCAGGCTCAGCCTGAACCGGCAGTTCGCGGTATTCGAACTGACCCAGGTCAGCCAGTTGCACTTCTTGATCGGCAGCGAAAGCATCGCCTTTGACGCAGATGCAGCGAGCTTGTTGCTTCTCTTCGTCCAGCAGCCAGAAAGAGTTCAGCAGAGCGGTGTTGGCGGCCTGGGTGATTTGAATGCCTTTGATCATGGTATGACTCCTCAATGGGAACGCGAATCCAACTGTAAGGAAATTACCCTGATGTATTTAAGCTACCGTCGATGGCGATGACTTAAAGGGCCCTTGCCTTACACCTTTTCTTTGATGGGGTCATATATACCACGGTGGTAATATTACCAAAATTGATCTAGATCAAGAAAATCCGACAAAGCGCCATTTCAATGGGATTAAATTCTTGAGTTGAATCAAAAATAGGTCATTTTTCTGATTTTGTAAGATATCCAAATTATGCATCTTTTGTCTCGTTAATCTAGTAATTTAACTACATCTTTTCGGCTTTTTCTGAGGTTAATTGAGGGGTTGGCTACACTCAGCAAAAAAAGCGAGGAGAGTGCCGGGTGAATAATGGGTTGCGAAAGTGGGCATGGCTGGCCCTGTTCTGTTGCTGGGCAAGCAGTGTTGCGGTACGGGCCGAGACGGTGCGAATTGCTGTGGGCGAGTGGCCACCTTATATCAGTGAGGCGCTGCCCAATCAGGGCTTTCTCTGTGAGGTGGTGCGCCAGGCCTTTGCCGAAGAGGGGCTCGATGTCAGCTTTCACTTCTATTCCTGGGCCGAGGCTTACCGACTGACTCTGGAGGGACGCTATGTGGTCACCATGCCCTGGTTTCGCTCCCGCGAGCGGGAGCAGCTTTTCTATCTCTCCGCCTCGCTCGGCCATTTCACCACTCGCCTGATGACGCTGACCGGTACGCCCGCGATCAATCTGGGTGAGCTGAAACACGAGCCGGTCGGAGTGACCCGTGGCTATTTCTATGGCGATGGTTTTGCCGCTCGCCAAGCCGGGCTCACCCTCGAGTGGTCAGATTCCGATGAGGAGAGCATGGGCAAGCTGCTTGACGGGCAGATCCACTATCTGGTGATGGATGAGCAGGTGGCACAGACTCTGTTCCAGCAGGCGCTCGTTCGTCATCCCCAATCGCTGTCACTGACCGGTGCCGCCGACCCCATCTGGTTGCAACCGGGATACCTGCTGATGCGCAAGGCCGATCCCGAGGCGCGCCGTCTGATGCTGCTGTTCAATACCGGCCTGCGCAAGCTGGAGCGCTCGGGGCGCCTAGCCAGGCTCTGGAAAGCGTGAGCCACGGTTGCGTCTTGCGGGCTGGCCCCCTATCCTGAGCCCTTCGCCGTATCAAGTGAGGAGGCCGGGGTGCTGACCTGGAGTGATGTGATTGGCTCTGAGAAAGAGCAGGACTATTTCAAGAGTACGCTGGCAACTGTCAGAGCCGAGCGGGAAGCGGGCAAGGTGATCTACCCGCCAGCTACCGATGTGTTCAATGCCTTCAAGCTGACCGAGCTGGATCAGGTCAAGGTGGTGATCCTGGGCCAGGACCCCTACCACGGCCCCAATCAGGCGCACGGTCTCTGCTTCTCCGTTCTGCCCGGCGTGCGTACGCCCCCCTCACTGGTCAACATCTATAAAGAGATGCAGCGTGACCTGCCAGGTTTCGTCACACCCAATCACGGCTTTCTCGAATCCTGGGCCAAACAAGGTGTCTTGCTGCTCAACACTGTGCTGACGGTGCAGGCCGGTCAGGCCCATTCCCACGCCCATCTGGGATGGGAGACCTTTACCGATCGGGTCATCGAGCAGATCAATGCCAGCTGTCAGGGGGTGGTGTTCCTGCTGTGGGGCGCCCACGCCCAGAAGAAGGGACGTTTCATCGACCGCCAGCGCCACTATGTGCTGACCGCGCCGCACCCGAGCCCCCTCTCTGCCCACCGCGGTTTCATCGGTTGCGGTCACTTTAGCGAGACCAATCGCTTGCTGGAACAACAGGGCAAGAGTCCGATAGAGTGGAAATCTGTCTGCATCCCACTTGATTGAGTGCAAAGTTCGGGCGACAAATGACCGTATACTCAGGGACATAAGATTAATTCAGAGCCAAGGAGTGCCCATGTTATCCAGTCTGCACAAGGATCATCTCAACATCGCCCGACTTTTGGAGCTGCTCAAGCACAAGCTGGCAGCCATCCGTGCCGAAGAGCCCATCAGCTATTTTCTGGTGCGCGATGTCATCGACTACCTGCGGGAGGTCTCTGACAAGTACCACCATCCTAAGGAAGATCTCATCTATGACTACTACCTGAAATATCGGGTGGTGGAGGGAGAGGTCGCCAACCGCCTGCAGGAGGAGCACGTCAAGCTGCTGGAGGCCGGGGCCGATCTCAAGGAGATGGTGGAGATGATCCTGATGGATGCGGTGATCCCCCTCGATCAGTTCACTACCAAGCTGGAGCGCTTCGTGGAGCTGCAAGAGGCACACATGAACTATGAAGAGGGGGTGATCTTCCCCCATCTGCGTGACTCCCTGACCGAGGATGACTGGCGTCATCTGGAGCAAAACTGGCAGAATCGCGCCATTGGCGACCCCCTGTTCGGGGCTGAGGTGAGCCAGCACTTCCAGGCACTGGCCAAACGCCTCTCTCTGCCGCTCACGACCGGCTAAGACGAGCCCGTACCCGCAGCGTGGCAGGTATTGTGTGAGTGCAACTTGAGTGAAAATAGAAAGGCCTCCGGATGGAGGTCTTTTGCATGATGGATGTTGCCATCCATTGCGCAGCCCAAGGATATACAACTGCTGGCAGCAACTCTCTTCGGAAAAGTTACTTATCGACTATCTGGCGTGACTGAGCAGGGTGGATGGGCAGGTGTGCAGGTATTGGTGGGGCGTCAGGCCGAACTCCTGTTTGAAGCGGGCGGCAAAACGGCTGGGGGAGTCATAACCGCAGGCGAGGGCGACCTCCAGCGGGGTTAGGCCCTGTTGCAACAGGTTGAGGGCGTGGCTCATGCGTACCTGAGCCAGCAACTGGCGAAAGCTGCGACCTTCGGCGGCCAGCTTGCGCACCATGGAGGCGCGGCTCATGGAGAAGTGGGGGGCCACCGCCTCCAGGGTGTGGTCGATGCCGGGTTCCACCGCCAGGTAGCGTGCCAACCGCTCTGCGAGGGTCATGGTGCTGGCGGGAAAGAGCAATCCGAGGGCGTTGGCGGCCCGCAGTTCGGCATAGAAGCCGCGCAGCAGTTCGGCCTGTGTTGCTTCGCTCAGTCCCCGTTCGGCCATGGTGCTGATGAGTTCAAAGCAGAAGGCGAGCCCGGGGGTGACCTTGACGGCGGGTTCCTCCAGATCGGCGTGGGAAGGGGCTGACTCGGCCAGCCACTCCGGCGGTGGTGGGGTCAGCAGCGTGATGGCGTGGGAGCGAAACTTGCCCTGCTCCGGCTGATTGACGAAGGTGAGCTGGTGGCCTGCCGGGATCAGCAGCCATCGCTCCCTGTCAAACGACAGACGTCGCTCGCGCCACCATAGTTGCTTGCTCCCCTGGGTGACCCAGATAAGGGTCGGGGCATAGATGAGCACCCGATGCAGGGGCTGCTGGCGGATCCCGAGATAGTGGCTCTGTTGCAGCAGGGGAGTGCTCATCCGGTTGGCTCCTAGGGAGTGACGAAGGTGGCGGTCAGGGTGGCCTTGCCGAGCGCCATGCTATTGAGCATGTAGCCTACCATAGCGGGCGGGGTATCAGCCTTCACCTCGAGATCATGGGGCAGGGCCCAGGCGGTGAACTGATAGCGGTGCATGCCGTGACCTGCGGGCGGGCAGGGGCCGCCGTAACCCTGGTTGCCAAAGTCGGTGCGGATCTCCAATCCCTGCTTGAGCTTGCCGGAGGCATTGCTGGCCAGCTCGCTCTGGGTGGCAGGCAGGTTAACCACCAGCCAGTGCCACCAACCGCTGCCGGTAGGGGCATCGGGGTCATAGGCGGTGATGGCAACACTCTTGGTGCCTGCCGGCAGATCCTGCCAGCTAAGTTGGGGCGAGTGGTTGTCGCCGCTGCAGCCAAAGCCGTTGAAGCTGAACTGTTTGTCCATCAACTGGCCTTCGTGAATGTCCGTGCTCTTCAGGGTCATGGCAAAGGCTGGCATGGCCGTCAGGCAGAGCAGTGGCAACAGGGCACTCTGTTTGAGCAATTTCATCGGGTGACTCCTCGTGTGGTAACGGGTTCACTTTAGCGAGGGTGGGACAGGATTTTGTTGCAGAACGACTCAATTTGAGGTCGATTGGTGAGTTAATTGAGCCTTTTGGTGGTTTTATGGCAAGAGGGTAAACGGCAGCCATAAAAAAACCGGCATCAGGGATGCCGGTTTTTTGTTTGAAGATGAGAGGTGCGGCTTAGCGCAGGATCATCTCGTCACGGCCCGGGCCGACGGAGACCATCGGAACCGGTACGCCGAGCAGCTCTTCGATACGCAGCACGTACTGCTGGGCCGCTTTGGGCAGCTCTTCGAAGGTGCGGCAGCCGGTGATGTCTTCGCTCCAGCTTTCCATCTGCTCGTAAACCGGCTTCAGGGCTGCAGTTTGCGGCCAAATCGGGTTCTCGGTGTGGGCACCTTCGTAGGCCACGCAGATCTTCAGATCCGGCAGACCGGTCAGGCAGTCCAGCTTGGTCAGAGCCACTTCGGTGGCGGCTTGCAGCTCGACACCGTTCTTGGTAGCGACGGCGTCGAAGTAACCGACATCACGGGGACGGCCAGTGGTAGCGCCGAACTCATTGGTGATCTTGCGGAACTCGTCCTGGTTCTCCATGGCGGTCAGCAGGGTGCCGGTACCGACAGAGGAGCTGAATGCCTTGGCTACAGCGATGACGCGCTCCGGGCGCAGACCTGGCAGACCGCCACCGATACCGGCGTAGGCGCCAGATACGTGGGAGGAGGTGACCCAGGGGTATTCGCCGTAGATCAGGTCACGGCCAGCGCCCAGCTGGGCTTCGAACAGCAGGGTCTTGCCTTCAGCCTGCAGCGCTTTGAGCGGCATGCTGACGTTGCACACGGCGTCGATCCACGGTGCAGAGACTTCCAGCAGCCAGTCAGCCATCTCCTGGGCAGTCTGGGTGAATTCGAAGGAGGGGTAGATAGCCTTCATCTGCGGCAGTTTCCAGTCCAGCATGAACTGGATGCGCTCGACCAGTACGTCCGGCTGTTTCAGCCAACCGACCAGGATCGCTTTTTTCATGACGCGATCGCCGTAGGCAGGGGCGATGCCCTGACGGGTGGAGCCATAGGCGCCGTCACCCAGACGTTGCTCTTCCAGGGTATCTTCCAGTGCGTGCAGCGGCAGGCAGAGGGTTGCGCGGTCAGAGATGGCCAGCTTCGGAGTCACGCCGGAGGCTTTGACTTCCTCGAGCTCGACGGTCAGTTTCTCGGGGCTGATCACCATGCCCGGGCCGAGGACAACCAGGCAATCCGGGTTGAATACGCCACTCGGAACCTGGTGCAGCTTGAAGGTGCCAAGGTCGTTGACCACGGTGTGGCCAGCGTTGTTGCCGCCCTGGAAGCGAATGCTGGCGCCAGCTTGACCTGCCAGATAATCCACGATGCGGCCTTTGCCTTCATCACCCCAGTTAGCACCTACGACTACGATAGACGACATGACTCTTTCTCCTAAGACGTTAGGCGTCCATCCTAGGAGCCTGATGCGGATTAGAAAAATTAATTATCTTTATAATTCCGATAAGAGAACCATATAATTATGGCCAATTAAGCGGCAAACTGCTCGATTTTGCCTGGCAAGCCCCGCACATCGCGGGTTGAGGGACTCTTATGCTGGATATTCACTGGCTGCAAACCTTTGTCACTCTGGCCCGATTGCAACATTTTGGTCAGACCGCCACCGAACTGCACATGACTCAGCCCAATGTCAGCCTGCATATCAAACGGCTGGAGCAGGCGACCCGGGTGCGGCTGATCGAGCGCAGTCCGTTTCGCCTGACGCAGGCGGGGGAGCGGCTGCTGCAAAGCGCCGAGCGCACCATCGCCGAGTTGCAGCTCTGCCAGTCCGATCTCAATGCCCTCAACCAGCTCAGTCAGGGGACGCTAGCCATCGCCGCCAGCGACATCATCTCCCGCCTGCTGCTGATCCAGCCGTTCCAGCGCTTCAAGCGGGAGTTCCCCGGCATCGACCTCACTCTGTTCAACACCACTTCGGATCAGGCCGCCGAGCTGGTCAAGGCGGGCAAGGCGGATCTGGGTTTTGTCATGGCGCAAAAGCGCAGCGAACCGCTCTTCTATACCGAGCTGCAACAGGTAACCTGGTGCGCGCTGGGCCACGGCCTTGCCCGCTGGCAGGCGCGGGCGGTGGCGGGAGAGAGCGATCCCCTCGACGAGCCGACCCTGATCCTGCTCGGTCACGACACCCGCACCCGGGCGCTGATCGACCCGTCCCTGCCGCTGCTGGCGCTCCCCCCTTGCCGCATCATGGAGGTGGGCAGCGTAGATGCCCAGCTCGATTGGGCCGAGGCGGGCTTTGGTGTCGCCATCGTGCCGGACTTCTCCCTGCATCCGCGCCTCAACCTCACCGCGCCGGTCACCAGCCTCGGCGACTTTCCCGGTACCAGTCTGGGCTACGTGGTGCGCCAGAATCAGGTGTTGTCGCGGGCCATCAAGCAGTTGCTGCACTGGGTGGAGGAGGAGATCCAGAAGCCCAATCCCTATCTGACCCGGGTGATTGAGCCGTAGTGGTACGGCAAGGTGAGCAGGCCTATCGGGGTGACTGCGCCGCCATCAATTGCGTCACTATCGAACGCGCGTAAACAATCAGGGCAGCCGAAGCTGCCCTGATGCATTTGTGGGCGCTGACCACTCAGGGTTGCTGCGGTGTGGCTGCGCTGGTGGCAGGGGAGGGTGACATGTCGGCCTTATCCTGCGGTGGGGTTTCGTCAGCAACCGCGCTGCTGGCAGGCTGGGTTGCCTGCTCTTGCGGCGCAGTGGCCGCAGAGGCGCTTTGCGGCCACTGAGTCGAAACGGCAGCCGATGGTGGTGGAACCGTTGACGCTGCGGCAGAGGGGGCCACGCTCCCACCCTCGGTGGTCGGCGTAGCAGTGAGCTCGGAGGCGACCTCAAGCGCCTCTTCGGGTAAGGGATTAACCTCTGTGGCTTCTGTCGTCACTGCGGCACTGCTGGTGGCGGTCGCGTCAGAAGGTGCTTCAAGGGTGGCTGTCATCCCGTTGGCGGCGCTCACCTGCTCTGTCGTGGGCACCGCCTCCGAGGCCGATGGCGCTGGTGTTAACGGCTCCGGCGTCAGCTGTTCCGCGGTTAACTGCTCGGGGGTCAGTGACAAGGGGGCTGGCGGTTGATCCGACATCCCCGCATGGAGGGGCAGCTCGGTTTGCGCCTGCAACTGCTCGGGGGTCACCTTGCTCAGGGCGGGATGCAGCCGACTGAACTGTTTGACCCGGGCCAGCAGGGTATCGCGCACGGTTCGGACGATGGGGTCCGGCAGGCTGGCCAGCGCCACCAGTTCAGCACTCATCCCGATGCTGTTGATGGCGGTGGTCTGCCCCGGATAGAGGTTGGCGGCGATGCGGCTGCGCTGGTAGTAGGGGTGTTGCTTGAGCAGCCTGTCGATCTGCTCCCCTTCGATGGGGATGAGGCGCACCTTGCAGCGGCTGATCAGGTCGCCGACCGCCAGACTGGGGTTACCGGCCACCACAAACGCGGCATCCAGCGAGCCATCGCACAGCCCTTCCAGCGGTTCGCTGTCCGACTTGAGTTGATAGGCAGCAAACTGCCCGGGTTGCCATCCCATGGCTGCCATCAGGGCCTGGCTGGTGATCTGCTCACCGGCGCCGTTGTTGCCCGGATAGACCCGTTTCCCTTCGATATCTGCCAGGGTGGTGATGCCGCTATTGGGGGCGGCCAGCAGGGTCAGCGACTCCTGATAGAGGCGAAACAGGCTGCGCAGCTCATTGTTGGCCCCCTGCCCGCTGAAGGGGCCGGTGCCGTGCAGGGCGTGGTGCAACACATCGGATTGCACCAGCGCCAGCTGTACGTCCCCCTTGTCGAGTGCCTTGAGGTTGGCCATCGAGCCACGGGTGCTCTGCACGGTGCAGCTGTCCCCATGCAGGGCATGGCCGGCATTGAGCACCCGGCAGATGGCGCCACCGGTCGGGTAGTAGACCCCATTGAGCGGGCCCGTTCCGATAGTCAGCGCCTGGCTGCCAAAGGGGAGCAGCGCAGAGAGTGCACAGAGGGGAAGCAGAAGGTGATGCAAGATCCGTAGAGACATAATTGACCGTTGACTGAGTTGACCGCTGGCTGATGACACAGTGAAAAAGGGATGGGGCTTGCCCATCCCGTTGCTGGCTGATCAGGGCTTGCTGTGGTTGAGGATTGCCCGCTCCATCCGCGCCAGCGCGTCGGTCAGTCGTGCCCTGGTGCAGCCGAAGTTGAGCCGCACGAACTGGCCGTCGCCAAACTGGGCGCCGGGGGAGAGACCAACCCCTGCCTGCTCGAAGAAGGCGATGGGATCGGCAAGGCCAAGGGCGCTCACATCAATCCAGGCCAGATACGTCGCCTGATGACTGGCCAGCTTGACGCCGGGCCAGCGGGCCACCGCCTGCTGGATCAGCGCCAGATTGGCCGCCAGATAGTCGAGCTGCTCGGTCAGCCACTGTTCGCCCCCCTCATAGGCCGCTTCGGCGGCGATAAAGCCCAGCAGGTTGACGTCGGCGCTGATGCCGCGCATCGCCTGTTGCAGCCTGAAGCGCAGACGGGGGTTGGGGATAATGGCGAAGGAGCAGCAGAGACCGGCGATATTGAAGGTCTTGCTCGGGGCCATCATCACCGCGCAGCGCTCGGCTGCTTGTGCACTGATGGCGCCGTAGGGAATGTGGCGGGCATTCTTATCCAGCAGCAGATCGCAGTGGATTTCATCGGAGCAGATCACCAGATTGTGGCGCGCAGCGATGGCATCGATGGCCAGCAGTTCGTCACGGGTGAAGATGGTGCCGCCCGGGTTGTGGGGGTTGCAGAGCAGCAGCAGATCTGCGGCGGGGGCCTGACGCTCAAGCTCTGCCAGATCCAGCACCCAGCGACCGGCTTCTTCAATCATCGGCACGGTGAGCAGGGGACGATCATTGAAGCCCGGTGCCTGCAGGAAGGGGTAGTAGACCGGCTTGGGGGTGATGATACCGCGGCCATGCTGGCTCCACGCCTTGCAGGCAAGGTTGAGCCCCGGCACCACGCCGGGCAGGAACACCAGCCATTCGGGCTCGATGGCCCAGCCATAGCGGGTCGCCATCCGTTCGATAATGAGTTCGATCAGGCGCGGCGAGGGGCGTGAATAGCCGAAAATGCCGTGGGCGACCCGTTTGGTCAACGCCTCAATCACGGACGGGGGGGAGACAAAGTCGGTATCGGCAACCCACATGGGCAGCACATCCTGACCCTTGTACTTGTCCCATTTCAGGCTCATGGTGCCACTGCGGTCTACTTCCTGATCAAAATCAAACATGCGAACTCCTTGTGCTGGCAGGATGGGCTTTCACTCTACGGGGTCGCGGCCTCCCTCGCAAGGCGCACACCTGCTTATGCATCCTTGAGCCCGCTCTTGATAGTGACATAAGATAGGCGCCGAATTTTCATACGGCTGCCGCCCGTTAGCCCGTATCGTCCCTCCAACCAGTGGTAACCCTATGAGCTTGTCGATAGCGACGGTCAAACGCCCGGACCCCGTCTCTCTTTCATTTCTTGCCGTGACCTTTATGACCGGCGTCGCGGTGGCACTGCAGGTGCCTACCTTAAGTCTGTTTCTGGCCGAAGAGGTGCAGGTGCGCCCCTTTCTGGTCGGGCTCTTCTATACCATCAATGCGGTGGTGGGCATTCTGGTCAGCCAATGGCTGGGCCACCGCTCCGACAACAAGGGGGATCGCAAGCGACTGATCCTGCGCTGCTGCTTTGCCGGGGTGGCGCTCTCCTTGCTGTTTGCCTGGAACCGCAACTACTGGCTGCTGGCGAGTCTGGGGGTGATGCTGGCGGCGCTGGCGGCCACAGCCAGCCCCCAGTTGTTTGCGCTGGCGCGGGAGTATTCCGACAGCCGCAACCGGCGGGCGGATATGTTCAGCATCGGTGATGCGGGCTCAGTTTTCGCTGGCCTGGGTCATAGGCCCGCCCATCGCCTTCGCGCTGGCCATCGGCTACGGTTTCGAGTTGATGTACCTGGCCTCGGCACTGGCCTACCTGCTCTGCGCTCTGGTGGTGTGGCGCTGGCTCCCCTCTCTCCCTTTGCCCAAGATGGTTGAAGAGACAGAGCGGGTCAGCAGCTGGCGGGATCCGGCGGTGCGGGCGCTCTTTATCGCCTCCACCCTGATGTGGACCTGCAACAGCATGTACCTCATCAATATGCCGCTCTACATCACCCGCGAGCTCGGGATGGATGAGAAGCTTGCCGGTATCCTGATGGGCACGGCGGCGGCGCTGGAGATCCCCTTCATGCTGCTGGCGGGTTATTACACTGCCCGTTTTGGCAAGCGCCCCATGATGTTGCTGGCGGTGCTCGCTGGCGCGGCCTTTTACACAGGTCTGGTGACCCTCACCGATCAATACGCCCTGATCGCCTTGCAGCTGTTCAACGCCATCTTCATTGGTATCGTGGCGGGGATCGGCATGTCTTATTTTCAGGATCTGATGCCGGGGCGGGCCGGGGTAGCGACCACCCTGTTTGCCAACAGCATCCGCACCGGCTCCATCATGGCGGGGGCCATCGCCGGTGTGGTGGCGGAGGTGTGGAGTTTCCACGGGGTCTTTATGGTGGCGTTGGGATTGGCACTGGTAGCACTGGCCGCCAGCTGGCGGGTGCCCAACGTCTGACTGGGGACTGGCTGTTATTTGTCGTGCTGGGGCTGGGCGTGCGGGAGCGGCGCTGATTCGCCCTGATATTCGTTGCGCAGGCAGCGCAGCAGCAGCTCGGTCGCGGGGCCGAGAGATTCGGGGGAGAGGGTCAGCAGATAGGTGTAGAGGTGGCGCTCGTTGCCGCTTTCCAGATCCAGCTGTATGAGTGACCCTTCCGCCAGCTCCCGCTCTACCAGATGGCGCGGCAGCCAGGCATAGCCGAGGCCGAGGCGCAGCATGGCGAGCACTTCGTGGTAGTGGGTCGCCTTCCAGCCGGTGTCATCCGCATCGTTCCAGTCCACCGAGCGGTGAATGGGGGGATGCAGGCTGATCTGGTTGTGGCCGGTCAGCACATCGCTGCGGATGGCCCCCTCCTCTTGCGCCAGCGGATGGCTGGCGGCGCAGAGGGGCAGCAGGCACACCTCGTCCAGCAGCAGACCGGTGCGATCGCCGGGCAGGTGCTCGGAGAGCATCAGGTCCCCCGGTTGCAGGGCGTTGAAGTGGCAGTGAATGCGTTCGTGCAGGTTGACCCGGCAACCCCGGCTGCGGGGATAGAAGCTGGCCAAGGCCCGATAGAGGCGATCCCTTGGCTGCAGCGCCGAAACATAGAGGTTGATCTGCGGCTCCCATTGCCGCTCCAGGTTGTTGGCCAGATTTTCCAGCTCTTCCACCTGTTGGCTCAGCTGACGGGCCCGCTTGAGGAAGATCTCGCCCGCCGGGGTCAGCACCGCCTTGCGGCCGCGCACCTCCAGCAAGGGCACCCCCAGACTCTGCTGCAACTTTGCAACCGCATGATTGAGGGAGGACTGGCTCTTGTTCAGCGCCTCGGCCGCCTGGGCGTAGCCGCCGCAGTCGACCACCGCCTGAAAGATCCGCCATTGCTCAAACGTGCTCTTGGGACGAAACATAGTTCAACCTGATTGGAGATAGGATGGTCAGTGGTTCGAACAGGGAGCCTGTGCCCCCTATTCAATTTAACCCCTGCCGCACAACACTCTGGGTATTTTATTGATTTATTTGGACTGAGCCGCCTGTTTATTTTGGCTGAGCCACAAAGGTCTGGCCGGTTTTGCCGCGGCTGTCCGACCCCATCAGGTAGAGGTAGAGCGGCATCAGGTCGGCCGGAGTCTTGAGGTTCATGGGATCTTCCGCCGGGAAGGCGCTGGCGCGCATCTTGGTACGGGTACCGCCCGGGTTTAGGGTATTGACCCGCACACCTGTGTTCTCAAGCTCGTCGGCCAGCACTTCCATCATCCCCTCGATGGCAAATTTGGAGATGGCATAGGTGCCCCAGTAGGCGCGCCCCTTGCGCCCCACGCTGGAGGAGGTGTAGACGATAGATGCATCGCCCTGCGCCTTGGCAGTCTGGCGCAGCAGCGGTAGCAGCGCCTGGGTCAGCAGGAATTCCGATTTGACGTTGACCTGCATCACCTCGTCCCACTCCTTCTCCTGAATGTGTTCAAACGGAGAGAGGGTGCCAAGCAGACCGGCGTTGAACAGCACGCCATCGAGGCGGCCAAACTGCTGGGCGAAGGTTTCTGCCATGCCGCGGTAGTGGGCGGCGGTGGCCCCTTTCAGATCCACCGGCACGATGGCGGGCAGCGGATAACCGGCCGCTTCAATCTGGTCATACACGGCTTCGAGTTTGGCGCTGGTGCGGCCGAGCAGGATCACGGTTGCACCGTGAGCGGCGTAGGTGAGGGCGGCTTCGCGGCCGATCCCGTCGCCGGCACCTGTGACCAGAATGACTTTATCCTTGAGCAGATCGCGGGGTGCCTGATAATCGAGCATGACAACTCCTGTTAACAAATTCCGGCCATAAGTGCATGGCAATCGGCGCCAAGTGTACTGATCCGCGCGCCTGTTTGACCAGCCAGCGGCAAGAAAAATGTGAAGAAAATAGAGAGGTTGTGATGCTCGGGTTGGTTTTTCCGGGCACTGGCTGCGATTTTTTGCGCGCCTCCATCAAACTCCCTAGAATGTGACGAAAACCGATCCATTCTGGAGTCCATCGTGACATTTCTGACCGAATATGGCCTGTTTTTGGCCAAGACAGTGACCTTCCTGCTGGCCATCGGCGCCATCATCCTGATGATCGTCAGCACTCGCCAGCCGAAAGCGCGCAAGGGGGAGCTGGTGGTGACCGATCTCTCGAGCGAGCTGGAGCAGGGGCAGTTTGCCCTCAAGAGCGCGCTTGCCAGCAAGGCCGAGCGCAAGGTGATGGAAAAGCAGCAAAAAGAGGAGCAGAAAAAGCGCGCCAAGGCCGGTGATGAGCGCAGTCGCCTGTTCGTGCTCGATTTCAACGGCAGCATGGATGCCAAAGAGGTGGCCTCCCTGCGCGAAGAGGTGAGCGCGGTGATTGGCGTCGCCCAGCCCGGCGACGAGGTGCTGCTGCGGCTTGAATCCGGTGGCGGCGTGGTGCATGGCTATGGCTTGGCCGCTTCCCAGCTGCAGCGGCTGCGCGATCGTGACATCAAGCTCACCGTGGCCATCGACAAGGTGGCGGCGAGCGGCGGCTACATGATGGCCTGCGTGGCCGATAAGATCCTGGCTGCCCCCTTTGCCATCGTCGGCTCCATCGGGGTGATAGCCCAGATGCCGAACTTCAACAAGCTGCTGAAAAAGCACGACATCGAATTCGAGATGCACACCGCCGGTCAATACAAGCGCACCATCACCATGTTCGGCGAGAACGACGATCTGGGGCGCGAGAAGTTTCGCGAGGAGTTGGCGGCGATCCATGAGCGCTTCAAGCAGTTTGTTGCCGAACACCGCCCGCAACTCGATATCGATCAGGTCACGACCGGCGAGCACTGGCTGGCAAGTCAGGCAAAGGGGCTGGGGTTGGTGGATACCCTCTGCACCAGCGATGACTATTTGCTGGCGCAGGCCAGCCACCACAAGGTGATCGGTATCAGCTATCGCAAGCCAAAAAGCCTGACCCAGAAGCTGGGGCAGCAGGGCGCGCAGGCGCTGGAAGCCGGACTTGGGCGGCTGTGGCAGCAGAGCCCCTGGCGCTAGCCGGAGGGAAATCCCGTGATAAAAAGGCCAGCCGATGCCCATCGGCTGGCCTTTTTGCATCCGGTTGCACCTTGCTGGTGAGCAAAGGTTGTTTCTATTGAGGCCCTCTGTTACAACTGAATGCTTTCCCCGTTTATGACAGGATCTTGTGGTAAGAGCTGCGGGGCATGGAGCATAGCGATGTCATGGAGCACCTTCAGGCAATTTACCCCGCTGGTCTGGATCGTCATTCTGGGCACCTTCATGGTGCGTACCAGCTACTACATGGTGTGGCCCTTCCTCTCCATTCTGCTCTATCGGGAGTATGACCTTTCGGCCACCTTCATCGGCCTGTTGCTGGGTGGCTCGATGGCCCTCTCTACCCTGGTCAGTTTTTACGGCGGCTGGCTCTCTGATCGCTTCGGGCGGCGCAGCATACTGCTGGCCGGTTGTCTGGTGGCGATGCTCTGTTTCGGCCTGCTCGGTTTTTCGCACGAGGTGTTCTGGCTTGGGGTCGGGGTGATGGGCAGTGGCCTCTCGTCGGGGCTCATCGATGCCCCCGGCAAGGCGCTGATGGCCGACAGTCTGGCCTCGGCCAAGGCGCGGGAGCTGGCGCTGCACCTGCGCTATTTTCTGCTCAACCTGGGGGCCGCGCTGGGGCCGCTGCTCGGAGTGACCCTCGGGATCAACGCCCAGCAGGAGACCTTCCTGTTTCTGGTGGTGAGCTATTTGCTGCTGGCGCTGGCCTTTGGCTGGGGATTTCGCCGGGCTGGCAGCACAGGCAAGCCGGGTGCTGCTGGCCCCGGACTGCGGGATGCCATCAAGGTGTTGCTGGCGGATCGCGCCTTCCTGCTGCTGGTGATGGCCAATCTCCTGATGGTGCTGGTTTACTCCCAGTTTCACTCGCCGCTGGTGCAATACCTGACCCGGGCCGGTATGCCGCAGGTGGCCGAGCTGGTTGCTCTGCTGGTGGCGACCAATGCCCTGACCGTAGTGCTGCTGCAGTTTCCGCTGCTGCGGTTGTTGTCACGCTGGCCGGTGCGGGTACGGCTTCATATCGGCATGGCGCTCTTTCTGGCGGCCCAATTGCTCTTTGCGCTGGGGGACCCGACGGTGCGCAGCCACTGGTTTGGCGCCGTGCTGCTGCTCAGCATCGGCGAGACCATCCTCTTCCCCCTGCTCAACGTGCTGATCGACCAGATGGCCCCCACCCACCTCAAGGGGAGCTACTTTGGCGCCAGCGCATTGGCCGGGTTGGGAGGTGCCGCCGGTGCCCTGCTGGGAGGCTGGATCCTCGAGCAGTGGAGCGGGCAGCTGCTCTATGTGCTGATGGCGCTGCTTTGTGTGGCGATTTTTGCGCTTTATGAGTGGGGTGCCAGAGTACAGCGTCCCGCTGTGGCCTCGTCTGTGGTTGAGCGGAGCTGACCCAGTTAATGCGGGGATCTGTGATGCTGAATGTTCAGTGCGTGCTACCCGGAGTCTTCTCTTTGAGCGCCTTCTTGGCTGCGTACATCCTCTCGTCGGCGAGCCGGATCAGGTTTAGCCCGTCGTCGTAGTGCTCCGGCCCGGTCTGCACTATGCCGATGCTGAGGGTGAGATCGCCCAGCTGCTCCTTGACGGTGCTGACCAATCGTTTGAGATAGATATCCCTAGCCTGGCTCTCGTTGCAGTTGGGCAGGATCAGGCAGAATTCATCTCCGCCATAACGAAAGCAGCTGTCTTCGGCGCGAAAGACCTGACGGATGCAGTGGCCGACGATCCGCAGGATCTCGTCTCCGCGCTGGTGCCCTTCGGTATCGTTGATTTGCTTGAAGTTGTCGATATCGAGATAGGCGATGGCCATGGGTTCGGCACGGCGCTGACAGGTGCGCAGGCTTAACAGCAACAGCTCGTTGAGGTGGCGAACGTTGAGCAATCCGGTCAGTGCGTCGGTGCGGTTCAGCTCCTCAAGCTGCTTGGTCCGCTCGCGTACTTTCTGCTCCAGACTCTTGGCATAGTTCTCCGACTTCTCTCTGGAGGACTCTATTTCCGACACCAGACTGCGAATGTAGGTTTCGAAGACTAGGGTGATGTCAAACAGAAAGAGTTTGTCCAGTGCGGCCAGCATGACGAGACGCTCCGGTTCATCGTGGATCTGCTCGAACATATCCTCGATCAGCAGGGCTTTGAGGGTGTTGATGGCGGCCAGATAGAGCTTGGGTTCGACCCCGATCCGCTTGTGAACCAGCCCGATCCGCAGCCGGTTGTTGACGTACTCCAGATCGTAATGGCCGCTGAAGAGATCGAGCACATAGCGCCGTTGTGCGGTGCGCAACCGTATGAGGGTATCGGCATCCCCGATCAACAGGGCGATTTCGGTGATGGCCGTCTGCTGCTGGTAGAAGCGATCCACCAGGGCGTCGATCCGTGGTTCTATCTTGCTGCAATAACTTGCCAGCCGGGCCACATCCTGCTCATTGAGCAGCAATAACTCCTTGCGATGGGCAATTTCAAAGTCGGTGATCCTCATCTGCTCAAGCAGGGTCTGTTCGGTCGGATTCATCGTCGTCCTCGGTTTATTACTGGGCGTTACGCTGTCCGTGAGGTGGGACAAACAAGCAGGCGTGGCAACTGATAGTGTAGTCAGTTGGACAGGGGCGCGCGCAATGCCCCCGCGTGGCGGGGGCTATGGAGGGTCAGGTGAAGGCTAAAGGGGCAAGAGATCCGGAGAGGGTGCTCAGAACGTCAGCACCTTGTCGGCCGCCAGGGTCCATTGGGCCAGCATCGGCAGGGTGCCGACCTCAATGCCCTCGATCAGCGGCAGGGCGGTGATGCCACGGGCATCGGTGCAGGTCTTGCACAGGCGAATGGTGACGCCTTGTGCCAGCAGGATCTCCAGCATCTGGCGCAGGTTGTACCCCTCGGCCGGAGCCTGACCGGCCAGCGCTGCACTCACCGCATCGGACATCAGGAACAGCTTCAGGCTGGCACCACCCTGTTCGTTGAGGGCGATAGCGAGACGCAGGGCGTTGAACAGGGATTCGCTGCCATAGGGGGCACCGTTGGCAATGACCACAATTTGTTGATTCATAACAGACTCCCGATTGGAAAGAGCGCCATTGTAGAACCAACAGGTTGGCAATTGCGTGATGTTGCACAACTTCTGTCGCACCTTTTTCCCGCTTGCTTGACCCTGCCGCCGATCGAGGTTTTTATGGTCAGCTCGCAAACAAGACCGGATGAATCGAGATGTGGAAAGTATTGGGAGCCGGCTTGCTGCTGTTGGCGGGTCAGGCCTTTGGCAGTGAGGCGGTCGGTTGCAAGGCCCGTCTGCAGGCCGTCAACGACCAGCTGGTGTTTGCCAAAGCACACAACAATGCCGGGCAGATTGCCGGGCTCGAACAGGCAGCACGCAATATCAAGGCCCACTGTACCGATGAAGGTCTGCTCAAGGAGCAGAAAGAGCGGGTTAACAAACTGCGCGGCGAGGTGGACGAGAGCCTGCTCGAGCTGCAGGAGGCGAGAGTCAGTGGCAAACCGGAGAAGATTGCCAAGCGGCAGGCCAGGCTGGAGGAGTCCCAGACCCGGATGCTGGAGGCCCAGCGTGAGCTGGACAAACTGATCCGGCAGGTCGGCAAGTGATGGCCAGCCGCTGAACTCAGGATCAAAAAAGGCCGATTGCTCGGCCTTTTTTCGTTTTATTGCCTGTGCATCCGCACAAACTTCTCCATCAGCTGATCTTCAGTCTCCACGTGGGCGGGATCCCAGATGATGCAGTCGATAGGGCAGACACTGATGCAGGTCGGCTTCTCATAGTGACCGACGCACTCGGTGCAGCGACTGGGGTCGATCTCGTAGATCTCCTCACCCAGACTGATGGCCTGGTTGGGGCACTCGGGATCGCACATGTCACAGTTGATGCACTTGTCGGTGATGAGCAGCGCCATTTCAGGCCGCCGTGTGCGGGTTGCGGGTATCCTGGCTGTCGCCCAGATTGCGCAGCAAAATGCCGTAGTTCACATCCAGATCTTTAGGGACCGGCACATAGACCACGTGACCGTTGCCCGGCGCGGTATCGATAAGCTCGCCCTTGCGGTTCTCCATCTGCTCCAGATTGAAACGGACGTTGCCCTGCGGGGTCATCAGCTCCAGGTTGTTGCCCACCAGGAACTTGTTCTTCACCTCGACCTCGACCATGTCACCTTTGCGACCGGTGATCTCGCCGACAAACTGCTGGGTGTCGGAGACGGAGTAGCCGTAGTCGTAGTTCTGGTATTCGCTGTGGTTGTGACGGCGCAGGAAGCCCTCGGTATAGCCGCGGTGGGCCAGATTTTCGAGGGTGCCCATCAGGCTGCGGTCGAACGGACGACCCGCCACCGCATCGTCGATGGCCTTGCGGTAAACCTGAGCGGTGCGGGCGCAGTAATAGAAGGACTTGGTGCGCCCTTCGATTTTCAGCGAGTGCACGCCCATCTTGGTCAGTCGCTCGACGTGTTCGACGGCACGCAAGTCCTTGGAGTTCATGATGTAGGTGCCGTGCTCGTCCTCGAATGCGCTCATGTACTCGCCCGGGCGGTTGGACTCTTCCAGCAGCACCAGCGCATCGGTCGGTTTGCCAAGGCCCAGGGTGTTGTCCGGACGCACTGCGATGGGCTCCTGACGGTGGACGATCTGGCCCACGTCATCTTCTTTACCCTCGTGCACTTTATACTCCCAGCGGCAGGAGTTGGTGCAGGTGCCCTGGTTGGGGTCACGCTTGTTGATATAGCCGGAGAGCAGGCAGCGGCCGGAGTAGGCCATGCACAGCGCGCCGTGAACGAACACTTCCAGCTCCATCTCTGGTACCTGCATGCGGATCTCTTCGATTTCGTCCAGCGACAGCTCGCGGGAGAGGATGGCGCGGGTCAGGCCCATTTGATGCCAGAACTTCACCGTGGCCCAGTTGACCGCGTTGGCCTGCACCGAGAGGTGAATGGGCATATCCGGGAAGGCTTCACGCATCATCATGATAAGACCGGGGTCGGACATGATCAGCGCATCGGGCTTCATCTCCACCACGGGACGCATATCGCGGATAAAGGTCTTGAGCTTGGAGTTGTGGGGTTGGATGTTGGCCACCACATAGAACTGCTTGCCCAGCGCATGGGCTTCGTTGATGCCCAGCTGCAGGTTTTCGTGATCGAATTCGTTGTTACGCACCCGCAGGCTGTAGCGGGGCTGACCGGCATAGACGGCATCTGCGCCATAGGCATAGGCGTAACGCATGTTCTTGAGGGAACCTGCGGGGGAGAGCAATTCTGGTTTAAACATGGCGGACTCTTTATATCTGATTGCAAATCAGGACGATGCCACCTGATGGCATCGTAGTGGTTGAGTTGCGGTGCAAGAAGCTCTCCGAGAGGAGGCTCAATGCAGCACGACCCGATGACGGCATATCCGGGCCTATCTACAGAAGATACGCCGGATATTCGGGGTGCGAGATTGTACTCGCCCCCACGTCATCATGCAATTTGGCAGGAATATCCTGTGAATGGAAAATCAGCTTTTGGGGAATCTTTGATGGTGGGTTAGCGATAGTTGCTGATGCTCAATTATCCAGTGCGAGTTGAAAAGCGGGGAACTGTTCGCTCATAAAATTGCGGGGGCTGTGGCCATTGCCTGCGGTGGCCAGCCATTCCCAATCCAGTCTTGGCGAACCCGCTTTGAAGCGTTGATAGGCAATGCCCTGATGAATGGTCAGAAAGAGGGTCGTGGGGAGTCCCAGCTTGTTGCTGTAGCGCACCATCAGATCGCCCTGATAGTCGTTGCTGATTCTGACTTTGAGCGCCTGCAGTGTCAGACCGGTGGCGTGACCATGCTCGTCCCAGACTTCAAACATGATATGAACACTCTGATGTTGATGATGCCACGATGAGCAAGATGGGATGCAATTGCAACTGTCAGATCTGACAAGGCCGAAAAAGTGTGAGGAGAATGGCAGAAAGCGAAAACCCGGCGCGAGGCCGGGTTTTCTTGAATGATGGTGGAGGGAGAAGGATTCGAACCTTCGAAGGCAGAGCCGTCAGATTTACAGTCTGATCCCTTTGGCCGCTCGGGAACCCCTCCACAGGGGCAAAGCAAATTGTATTCAGCCATTGCAATCAGGGAAATGGTGGAGGGAGAAGGATTCGAACCTTCGAAGGCAGAGCCGTCAGATTTACAGTCTGATCCCTTTGGCCGCTCGGGAACCCCTCCACGGGGTATTTCCTGATTGTCACTACTTTGCACTTGAATGGTGGAGGGAGAAGGATTCGAACCTTCGAAGGCAGAGCCGTCAGATTTACAGTCTGATCCCTTTGGCCGCTCGGGAACCCCTCCCCAAGTGCGAGGCGCATACTATCAGATCCAGAGGCTTTGTGAACCCCTTGATGAAGCATCTGGCAGTAAAAAATGACTGTTCGTCGATTTTTTGATACATCAAGCTCAAAATTCAAGCTTATCAGCAAGTTGTGTGCTGCTTTTCTGCACAAAACAGCATCTGTGCAAGTTGGCGATCGCGCTGAAGAGAAGGCAGATAGCAGAAGACCGCCAGCGTCGGCGGTCTTCCCGGGCATCACATCTAGCGCTGGAACGGGTAGACCGAACCCAGTTTCAGGATCTGGGTCAGTTCGTCCAGTGCGCTGCGGGACTCCTGCACCAGTGCCGGATCCCGCAGGTCATCGAGGGTTAGGCGGTCGCGGTAGTGGCGATCCACCCAGCCATCGAGGCGGGCAAACTGGCTGTCGTTGATGAGGCAGGCCGGATTGACCGCAGCGAGTTCCTGATCGTTCATGGCAACCCGCAGTCGCAGGCAGGCCGGGCCGCCGCCATTGCGCATGCTCTGTTTCACATCCATATAGTGGACCGCCTTGATCGGGGTCTCCTGCGTCAGCAGCTTGCCAAGATAGGCAGAGACAGCCGGATTGTCGCGGCACTCGGTGGGGGCGATGATGGCCATCTCGCCACTCGGCAGGGTGAGGATCTGGGTGTTGAACAGGTAGGATTTCACCGCATCCAGCACGGATACCTCGGCGGTCGGCACTTCGATAAAGTGCAAATCTCCCTCGCCAAACTTGCCGCTGATCTCGGCCAGCACCGCTTCGGTGTTGAGGAACGCTTGTTGATGGAAGAAGAGCACGTTCTGGTTGCCCACCGCGATGACGTCGTTGTGGAACACCCCCTGATCGATCACGTCCGGGTTCTGCTGAATGAAGACCGCGCTCTCATCCCCAAGGCCATGCAGGCGGGCGATGGCCTGGCTCGCCTCCAGGGTCTGGCGGGCCGGATAGCGTTTGGGGGCGGGCTGGGAGACGTCGAAGGCGCTGCGGCCGTAGACGAACAGCTCGACCCCCGCTTCGCCATAGGCGCGGCACAGCCGGGTGTGGTTGGCGGCGCCTTCGTCACCGAAGTGGTCGTTCTCAGGCAGATGCTGGTGGTGATAGAAGTGGCGATCGTTGTTGAACACGGCCCGCAGGATGCGCCCGGTCACCTCGGGCTCCAGGGAGCGGTGGAACTTGTTGGTCAGGTTGGCGGGGGTGAAGTGAATGCGGCCATCCTGGGTGTCGGCGCTCGGGGAGACGGTGGCGGCGTTGGCGGTCCACATGCTGGAGGCGGAGTAGCAGGCGGCCAGCACGGCGGGGGCCTGTCTGGCGGCCTGGGCCAGGACGCTGGCATCGTTGCCGGTGAAGCCCAGGCGGCGCAGGGTCGCGAGATCCGGTCTCTCCTGTGGCGCCAGCACGCCCTGCACCATGCCGAGGTCGGTCAGCGCCTTCATCTTGCGCAGCCCCTGCTTGGCCGCTTCCTTGGGGTTGGAGGCCTCTTTGGCGTTGCTCTGGGAGGCGACGTTGCCATAGGAGAGGCCGGCATAGTTGTGGGTGGGGCCGACCAGGCCGTCGAAGTTGACCTCGAAGTGCTTCATGATCATATCCTTTCGATTTTTATATGGGGAGCGGTTCCTTCCGCGCACAAAGCTGCGGTGTGCGGCCATTATAAAGAGATTTCATCCTTTGTAACAAGCTGATAACCAGAATGGGTTTTTATGTCACAAGGGTGGCTGGATATGTCATTTCCAATCTAAAAAAGGGGGGGATATAGCATAAAAACAAAAAAGCGGTTGCTTCCCGCGCCCCGGCTTCGCATTAATAAATAAAGAAGCAGGGCGGTTCGGGCTGTCGGGCAAATTGACCCGCAAGATTGCTTTTTCCCGTCAAATCTCTTATACAGCCCCACAAAACCGCACGCCAACCCCGTCGGGTGCAATGAGGATAATAGTTACAGCATGGGCAAATCACTGGTCATCGTGGAGTCTCCGGCCAAGGCCAAGACCATCAACAAATATTTGGGCAAGGACTACGTGGTGAAATCCAGCGTAGGCCACGTGCGCGATCTGCCGACCAGCGGCAGCGCCAGCACCGAGCCCAAAAAACCTGTCATTCGCGGCATCAAGCTCAGCGAATCCGAGAAGGCGGCCAAGGATCGCAACGCCCTGTTCTCAAGGATGGGCATCAACCCGACCGCAGGCTGGCAGGCCAACTACCAGATTTTGCCCGGCAAGGAAAAAGTGGTCAGCGAGTTGCAAAGTCTGGCCGCCAAGGCTGACACCATCTATCTCGCAACCGACTTGGATAGAGAGGGGGAAGCGATCGCCTGGCACCTGCGCGAGATCATCGGTGGCGACGACAGCCGCTACAAGCGCGTGGTGTTCAACGAGATCACCAAGAGCGCCATCCAGGAGGCGTTCGCCCAGCCGTCCGAGTTGAACATTCATCGCGTCAACGCCCAGCAGGCCCGTCGTTTCCTCGACCGGGTGGTGGGCTACATGGTCTCCCCGCTCTTGTGGAAGAAGCTGGCCCGCGGCCTCTCCGCCGGTCGGGTGCAATCCGTCGCGGTGCGTCTCATCGTCGACAAGGAGCGCGAGATCAAGGCGTTCGTGCCGGTGGAGTTCTGGGATCTCAACGCCGACCTGCTCACCGCCGAGAAGAGCGAGCTGCGCATGGAGGTGGTCAGCCGCAACGGAGCCGACTTCAAGCCGGTGACCCAGGCCGAGACCTTCGCCGCCGTGGCGGCCCTGGAAGGGGTCGACTACAAGGTGGTGAACCGGGAAGACAAGCCGACCGGCTCCAAGCCGTCCGCTCCCTTTATCACGTCCACCCTGCAGCAGGCGGCTTCTACCCGTTTGAGCTTCGGGGTCAAGAAGACCATGATGATGGCCCAGCGTCTCTATGAAGCGGGTTACATCACTTATATGCGTACCGACTCCACCAACCTCAGCAAAGAGGCGGTGGACGCGGTGCGGGAATACATCGGCGAGCAGTATGGTGCCGCCTACCTGCCGAGCGAGCCGAACCTCTACGGCGCCAAGGCCAATGCCCAGGAGGCCCACGAGGCGATCCGCCCTTCCAGCGTCCAGGTGACTGCCGAGATGCTGGAAGGGATGGAGCCCGATGCCATGCGGCTCTATGACCTCATCTGGCGCCAGTTTGTCGCCTGCCAGATGACCCCGGCCCAGTACGACTCCTCCACCCTGACCGTCAAGGCAGGGGAGTTCGAGCTCAAGGCCCGTGGCCGCACCCTGCGCTTCGCCGGCTGGACCAAGGCCCTGCCGCCCATGGGCCGCAAGGGTGAAGACAGCCAGCTGCCGGCGGTGACCGTCGGCGAGGTGCTGAAACTGGTCAAGCTGGATCCGCGCCAGCATTTCACCAAGCCGCCCGCCCGCTTCACCGAAGCGGCCCTGGTACGCGAGCTGGAAAAGCGCGGCATCGGCCGTCCGTCCACCTATGCCTCCATCATCTCCACCATCGTCGACCGTGGGTATGTGCGGGTCGAGAGCCGCCGCTTCTTCGCCGAGAAGATGGGGGAAATCGTCACCGACCGCCTGGTGGAGAACTTCGTCGAGCTGATGAACTACGAGTTCACCGCCAAGATGGAAGACAAGCTCGACGGCATCGCCGAGGGGAGCCTGGAGTGGAAGAAGGTGCTCGACGCCTTCTACGCCGAGTTCACCCAGGAGCTGGAGCAGGCCGACAAGCCCCACGAAGAGGGAGGCATGCGTGCCAACCAGATGGTGCTGACCGACATCGACTGCCCGGATTGTGGCCGCAAGATGGGTATCCGTACCGCCACCACCGGCGTCTTCCTCGGCTGCTCCGGCTATGCCCTGCCGCCCAAGGAGCGCTGCAAGAAGACCATCAACCTGGTCAGTGCGGACGAGTTCGTCTCCGCCACCGACGGGGACGAGGCGGAAACCGATGCGCTGCGTGCCAAGCATCGCTGCGGGATCTGCGGCACCGCCATGGACGCCTACATCATCGACGACAGCCGCAAGCTGCACGTCTGCGGTCGCAACCCGGATTGCGATGGCTACGAGGTGGAGCAGGGGCAGTTCAAGCTCAAGGGCTACGAAGGGCCGAGCATCGAGTGCGATCGCTGCGGCTCCGAGATGCAGCTCAAGAACGGCCGTTTCGGCAAATACATGGGTTGCACCAACGAGAGCTGCAAGAACACCCGCAAGATCCTGAAAAATGGCGACATTGCGCCGCCGAAAGAGGATCCGGTACCCCTGCCCGAGCTGAAATGCACCCAGTCCGACGCCCACTTCGTGCTGCGGGACGGCGCCGCCGGCCTCTTCCTGGCCGCCAGCAACTTCCCCAAATCCCGCGAGACCCGTGCGCCCCTGGTGGAGGAGCTCAAGCGCTTCCGCGATCGCCTCTCCCCCAAGCACCAGTACCTGGCGGACGCCCCGGCGTCAGATCCTGACGGAAACGCCTCCGTGGTGCGCTTCAGCCGCAAGACCAAGGAGCAGTACGTGATGACCGAGGTCAACGGCAAGGCGACCGGCTGGACAGCCCATTACGACAACGGAAAATGGCAGGAGAGCCTGCCCAAGGCGAAGAAAGCCTGATGGCGACGCCGCTCACAGCATGATGAAAGAGGCCCCTTGCGAGGGGCTTCTTTGTTGGTGGATGGCGATATACTGGAATGGCTGCATGGATGGCAGCGCAAGACAGGGAGTTGTCATGGAGATACATGAAATACGGCCAGGCATGACCTGCCTGACCCGTGAAGGAACCGCCTATGTGCTGGAGGTGGACAGACAGAGTCTGCTGGTGCTCTTGCAACGGGAGGATGAGACCATCCCGGTACAGGTGCGCAGCGATGACATTTTGGGACCCATTGCCGGCGACTAGGGAAGAGAACGTGACGGAGGGCGATCACAGAGGCCCTCCCTTATGTTGCAAGAGCCCCCATCCCTTCGGGACGTGCCAGCCTCGTCAGAAGGGAACCAGAAAGAGCAGCTCGGCCAGGTCGGGCTGCCACTGCCACTCCCGCATCCTGACCCGCCCGCCAATCACGGGCACCCCCTCTTCCTGCAGCAGCCCCGCTTGCTTGTCAAAGCCTGCGGATCCTTTTGGCAGCGAAATGGTGCCTGCCGCCCCCAGCACCCGGTGCCAGGGCAGCACCTTGTCGATTTCCCGCAACACCTTGCCCACCAGTCGTGCTCGTCCGGGCAGGCCAGCGAGATCCGCCACCTGGCCGTAGCTCACCACGCGGCCGGGGGGGATCAGGGCCAGGATCGCCTCGATGCGGGCCGTCTTGTCCAGGGGGGGCGCGTTCGTTCTCATGATGATGGCTCGTCAAAAACAGCAGAAGCGCCATTGTGGCGCTTCTGTCATGGGGCTTGCAATCTGTCAGCCGAAGGTCTGGCTCAGTCCCCTGAGCTCGCGGGCCCGCCTGAGCAGCTCCTGGCTGGAGTCGTCCACCGCCTGGATCTTCTGGCTGTTGGCGCGGGAGTATTCGGAGATCTGGTGGATGTTGCGGCTGATCTCCTCCACTACCACCTGCTGCTGCTCCGCGGCGGCGGCAATCTGGGTGGAGAATTCGGTCACCTGATCGATTTCACCCAGCACCAGGTGCAGGTTGCCTGATCCCTGGCGGGTCATCTCGACGCATTCCCGGGTCTGGGCCAGGTTGTCCTGCATCATGCCCTGCCAGCGCTCCAGGGTGTGCTGGATCTGGCTGATGCTGCCCTGGATCTGCTCGGTCGCCTTGTGGGTACGGGTCGACAGGGTGCGCACCTCGTCCGCCACCACCGCAAAGCCGCGCCCCTGCTCGCCGGCACGGGCGGCCTCGATGGCGGCGTTGAGGGCCAGCAGGTTGGTCTGCTCGGCGATGCCCTGGATTTCACCCATCACGCTGCCAATGCGCTCCGACTCGCTGGCGAGCTCCACCGCGGAGTGGAAGGCCTGCTCCGCCTGGCTGGCCAGCCTGGTCATCTGCTGCTGGGTCTGGTCCAGCTGTTCCACCGTGCTCTGGCAACTGCTGCGCGCCTCGGTCATCTGGCCGTTGGTGTCCTGGATGTTGCGGGCAATCTCGTGGGCGGTGCTGGCCATCTGGGTCATGGCGGCCGCCATCTGCTGGGTCTGGGCATCCTGCTCGTTGATGTCGAGGAAGGCGCGGTGTGAGGAGTCCTGCAGATCGGTTGCCAGGGCCTGCAGCGGATGGGTGGCATCGTCGACCCGCCCCAGCACGGTGCGGATCCGGGCCTGCAGCATCTTCAGGTGAAAATCGGCGATGGCCCCCGGGGCATCCCCCGAATAGACCAGCCGGGTCAGGCTGTCATATTGCTGACCGAGCTGCCTGAGATAGCGGGGCAGGGCGATGAGTTCGCGCCAGTAGGCGCCCGCAATGGCGAGGGGGGGAAGCAGCATCAGCAGCGCGGTGAGGGGGCCCTGGGTGAGGGCGGCCCAGACCAGCAGCGCCAGCAGCGGCAGGCCGAGCATCAGCGGCCTGAAACGGCGCAGCGAGGGGCGGGCCGGGGTGCCCCGTTGCTCGGCCGAAAGCAGGGCCCGATAGGCCTGGGCGGCAGCCTGCTTGAGCTGGGGGTCGGGCTTGCAGCGCACCGACTGGTAGCCGCTTATCTTGCCGTGCTCGTAGATGGGGGTGACGTAGGCGTCGACCCAGTAATAGCGGCCATCCTTGCAGCGGTTTTTCACCACTCCCCGCCAGGGGTTGCCTTCCTTGAGGCGATCCCAGAGGTCGGCGAAGGCGGCCTTGGGCATGTCGGGGTGGCGAACCAGGTTGTGGTTGTGGCCGACCAGTTCATCGACCTGGTAACCGGCGATGCGGCAGAAGGCGGGGTTGGCGTAGGTAATGACGCCGCGCAGATCCGTGGTGGAAACGAGTTGCACGTCGGCGGGAAATTCCACTTCACTGTCCACGACCTGGGCGTGTTTGCGGGCCATAAGGGTAAGCTCCGATCTGTTTGCTGATTGTTATTGTGGCGGAACCGCAGGGAGGTGCATCCCCTGTCTGGTTTCATCGGGTCCTTATTTTGCCAACAAAGGCAGATGAAAAGTAGGGGCTAGGTTGGGTTTTTTGTTGTTGATGAGTAAAAAAACGGCGACCAAAAGGTCGCCGAAAAGAAAAAGATAACACTACCTCTGTGGCACCCGGTAACGCACTTGCAACTGGTCGAGGATGTGCAGCTGGCCGGGCAGACGGGCGACGAAGTGCTCCCACACCTTGCGGGCGGGAGTGCTCCAGGCCACCTCTGCCGTGGCCAGCATGCGCGGGAACAACATGTAGTCGAGACGATCGCGAGAGGTGATCAGTTCCGACCACAAGGGGCTCAGCACCCCCAGGATGTTATCGTTGGCATGGAAATCGGCCGGGGCAGGATCGTATGCATGCACCTGCGCCAGGTTGAGGGTACCCGCCCAGTAGAGTCCCGGCTCGTGGATGTCCTGACTCCAGGCGAGATCCAGATAGAGGTGCTGGGCAGGCGCCATCACCACGGGGTAACCGGATGCGGCGGCATCCAGGCCGGCCTGGAAGCTGGTCCAGGCGAAGACGGTGGCCTCCCGGCTCACCTTGTCACCGTGTAGTATCTCCTCCCACCCCAGCATCTGCTTGCCCTTGCGGGCCAGGTATTGCTGGCAGTGGCGCAGCAAGTGCCCCTGCAGCTCGCGGCAATCCTGATACCCCTGCTCGGCCATCAGCTGCTGGCAGGCGGGACTGTCGGTCCAGACGCCGGTGGGCACTTCGTCACCCCCCATGTGAACCTGACTCCCGGGGAAGAGATCGCACACCTCGTCCATCACGGCGTCCAGGAACCGGTAGGTGCCGGGCAGGGCCGGGTTCAGCACGTTGTCGTCGAAATATTGCACCGAGAGGTAGCGGGAGCGGTCTGCCTCTTCCACCAGCAGCTCGGGCAGCGCCTTGATGGCGGCGTGACAGTGCCCCGGGATGTCTATTTCCGGAATGATCGTGATGCCAAGCCCGGCGGCGTAGGCGACCAGCTCGCGCACCTCGCTCTGGGTGTAGTAACCGCCATAAGGGTCGGGGCCGCCGCTCAGCTGGGGCCCCACCGCCAGGCCATGGCCGCGCCAGGCACCCACGGCGGTCAGCTGGGGGAAGGCCTTGATCTCAAGGCGCCACCCCTCGTCATCGGTGAGGTGCCAGTGGAAGCGGTTGAACTTGTAGAGGCTCATCTGCTTGAGCAGGCGCTTGAGGGTAGCGATGGAGTGGAAGTGGCGGGCACAGTCGAGGAAGATGCCGCGAAAACCGAAGCGCGGTGTATCCCGCACCGTCAGGCAGGGCAAGCTCTCTCCGTGTTGCAGCGCCCACTGGGCCAGGCTCACCAGCCCGTGGCGCCAGCCCGCCTCGCCGGCGGCCCGGATGACGATCTCCTCAGGGGTGATGGTGAGCTCATACCCCTCGGGGGGAAGTGTCGCCTCGACGAGGTGGATCTCCGCATCGTGATCCTGGGTCAGGGCCAGGCCTGTCAGCTCGTTGAAATGGGCTAGCAGGGAGGCGAGGGGAACGGGGCCGTCGACGTGGGCCCGCTCGGCCAGCCGGAAGTTGCCTTCTGTATAAATCAGGTGGGCGGGCTGGGGCACGAGGCCGTTGACGGCCTCCACCTGTGGCAGGTCGGGGCCCGGGGAGGGCGGGTTGGTCAGGCCAATGTCTTCTCCCTCCAGCACCAGGGGTTGCAGCTGTCCCTTGCTCTCCAGGCTCAGGAAGAAACCCTTGGGCATATCGGAGTCATGCTTGAGCGGGGTGTTGCGACAGCAGAAGCGCAGCTCGTTCACCCCCTCGTGGGGCACCATGACCTTGTAACTGCCGCTCTGGCGCTCCAGGGCGCCCCCTTCGATCGAGTGGGGATCGATCTGGCGGGCGAGGCAGAAGTGGAGTTTCCAGGGGGTGGCCGGGAGTTGGCTCAGGGTGAAGCGAAACCAGACATCGTCACCGTCACGGTGATCGACCCGGGTGTGGATCAGGGGTGCAGACATGGGAATTCCTCTGATGGGGTGAAGGAAACGGGAACCTGTCCCGCAGGTGTTGTCGGCCCGACCAGGCTCAGGGATGCAGACATGGCAGCGTCTCCGTCCTGGCAAACAGGATGGCCCCCTCCAGCGCGTCGCGCTTGGGGGCGACCAGATGGAAGTGGCCCAGACGGGGGGCGAGGCGCGTGCCGATGCCGCCCAGCAGGGCGATCCGGTCTGCCCCGAGCTGGGTCATGCCCTCCAGCAGCATGCCGAGCTGGGCACAGGTCTCATCCAGCAGGGCGGTGGCGAGATCGTCCCCGTCGCTCGCGGCATCGAACACCCAGGGGGCGAAGCGGCCATAGTCGGCCGGGATGGCGCGCGCAGCCCAGCGCACCACCTCGGCCTGATCCCGCTTGAAGTGATCCATCAGGCGCACCGCCAGGGTGCTGGGGGGCAGGATGCCGTCGTGGCAGAGCAGGGATTGCTGGATGGCGCGCAGCCCGAGCCAGGCGCCGCTGCCGAGATCCGAGACGGGGAATCCGCGACCCGAGCAGGTGCGAAGGCGTCCCTCCCGGTAGATGAGCCCCGCCGAGCCGGTGCCCGCGATCAGGATGGCCCCCTCCTGGCCGTCGAAGGCGCCGAGGCAGGCACCAAAGGCATCGGAGGTGAGCTTCACCCGCGCAAACGGGAAGGGCATGGTCAGCATGGCGTGGTAGCAGTCGGCGAGCTCGGCGGAGGCGAGTGCGAGCCCGACTCCCATCCGCTGTTCGCTCTCCCTGGGCAGACCCGCGTCGATGCGGGCCTGATCGATGGCAGCCAGTACATGGCCGTGGGCGAGGGCGATGCCCAGCTCCAGATTGGAGCCGGCGGCGCGCCCCTCGCCGAGCAGCTTGCCTGCGTTGTTGCGAATGCGGGCCCGGGTGTGGGTGCCGCCGCCGTCCACCCCGACCCAGAACTCAATCATGGGGGCCTCCCTGCGCGCTTTGCCAGGTGATGGCCAGGGTAAACCTGGCTGGCGGTATGGAGGATCCAGGGCTCTCCCCGGTGCCAGTGATGTGTGAACCGCTCTCAATCATGGTGGCCTCCTTGTGCGCTCTGCCAGGTGATGGCCAGGGCGAACCAGGCGGCGTGCGGGATCCACTGCTCCCCCCAGCGCCAGTTCTGATCCAGCCGATCCTTGTACGCCTCTGGAATAAAGGCCACGTCATTTTCGTCATCGAAGCCGGCGGTGATGCCGTTGCAGATCCCCCCCTGCGCATTGGGGTAGCCGGCGGTGTATTCCGGGTTGTTGATGCCCTGACCCGCCAGCATGCAGGCGTTGAAGGGGTTTCTCCCCAGGATCCAGTCGAGCTGCTGCTGGCCGAAGGTGCAGAGCAGTGCGCTCTGCCCGGGCAGGTGCTGTGCGGCAGCAAATGCCATGGTGGCGAGCGATGCCAGCCGGGCGTTCTCCCCCTGCCACCAGTAACCGGATTCGTTGTGATGGGGCATAAAGAAGCTGACGCGCGGCGCTTCATCCACCCCTTTGACATATTGGCGGGCGAGGGAGAAGGGGTTGCCCGCGCGGGCGCAGAGCGCCAGCTCGGCGGCCAGCGCCTGCTCCACCACGGTTTGTACCCTAGCCTTGTATTCCTGATCCGGCTCTACGCCCAGATATTCCAGCAGCGCCAGCACCGGCAGACCCGCCTCGGCGGCGTGGTAGTAAGGGCGCGAGCCATCCTCGTTGGCCGACCAGTAGTGACCCAGCTCCGAATGGGGGCGCTGGCGGGCACAGAGCTTGCTGGCACGGACTCTCGCTTCATTCAGCCACTCGTTGCCGAAGGTGCGGGTCAGCTCCACCGCTGCCAGCAGGGCGCAGTAGTCGTCGATGATGTTCTCGACCCCGTCATCGAGGTAGGCAAGGTTGTGTTCGCACAGATGCAGGTAGCCGCGTTTGGCTGCCTCGGCGTAGCGGCTGGCATCGAAGTCGCCACTGACGCTCTCGCGGGCGGCGCGGGCCAGTGCGGCGATGGCCATGCCGCCCCCTTGGCGAAAACCCGCCTGCCAGTTGGCGGACTTGAGCCCCTGTTGGGTAGCATAGGCGCACAGCTCGCGCTGGGCGGGATCCTTGCTCCACTTGTCGAACAGGGTCATGTAGAAGAAGCCCGACTCATCCTGCATCCGGCAGAGGAAATCGGCGCCGTGCAGCGCCTCGTCATTGAGCCGCTTGCAGAGGTTCACCCCGTCGATATCGCGGCGCGGGGCCAGCAGTTCCCGGCACTTGAGCAGGGCCCACACCACCATGGGGGTCTGCTGGGGGTTGAGGTAGTTGGCGTAGGAGAGGTGGCTCAGGTACTTGCTCATGTCGCCGCTGGCATCGAACCAGCCGCCGTGCACATCTTTGTGCTGGTCGGTGCCAAACAGGCGGGCGTTGCGGTCGGCCCGATCAAAGGTGCCGCTGGCGCGCTGCCCCTTGAAGTAGTGAATGACGTCGGAGAGGCAACTGCTGGCCAGCAGACCCTGGCCGATGGCAAAGCGGGTCGAGCGGACTATGCGCTGCTCTGTAGCGGCTGCGCCTATGGGGACAGTGATCGCCTCCAGCCGATAGTGGCCGGGCTCCTTGAAGGCGGAGAAGTCGGCGCGCCAGTAAGCGCGGCCTTGCCAGCCTGGGACGCTGCCAGCCGGTTGCAGCGGGGTTTCAAACAGGATCTGGCCATCGTCGAGGCGTTGCAGCCTGACATAGCCGCCGAGATCAGGGGCGGGGGAGGTTTGCAACAGGGCGACCTTGTGTCCGTCGCACTCGTAGCCCACCTGATTGATCAAGAGTTCCATCAAGGTATTACTCCTGTGGTTCACCGCCGGGCGGTGAGGCACATCACGGGGCTGTGGCCGCCCCGTATCGAGGCATGGCCGGACAGGGTTGTCCGGCCGGTCTAAGGCTCACCTTCACTCGTAGAGGTAGCAACGCACGAAGTGGTTGTCGGCAAGCTTGGTGATGGGGGGGAGCGCCTCTTTGCAGCGGGGCATCGCCTGATTGCAACGCCCGGCAAAGGGGCAACCGCAGGATTCTGGCGTCCAGAGCGGGATCTCCCCCTTGCGGCCACCCTCCAGCTCGGCGTGGATGCTCTTCTCCGGGTCGGGCACCGCCGAGATGAGCAGCTGGGTGTAGGGGTGCTGCGGGTGGTGCAGGATCTCGTCCACCTCGCCCCACTCCACCATGTGCCCCACATACATGACAGCCAGATCTTCCGCCACATAGCGGGCGGTGGCGATGTCGTGGGTGATGTAGAGCATGGAGACGCCGAGCTCGTTCTTCATCTGCTCCATCAGGTTGAGGATGCCGATGCGAATGGAGACGTCGAGCATGGAGGTGGGCTCGTCCGCCAGCACCACTTCCGCCTCCACCGCCAGATTGCGGGCGATGTTGACCCGCTGGCGCTGGCCGCCGGAGAGCTGGTGCGGATACTTGGCCGCCGTTGCCTTGGCGGGGGTCAGGCCGACCTTCTCCAGCAGGGCGTAGACCATGTCTGGCAGCTCTTTTTTGTCGATCACCTTGCTGTGCAGCAGCAGGGGGCGGGCGATGTGGTGATAGATGGTGTGGGTCGGGTTGAGCGAACCGAACGGATCTTGCCACACCATCTGCACGCTCTGGCGATAGTCCAGCAGGGCGGTGCCCTTGTTGAACTCCTCCAGATCGTGGCCGCGATAGAGAATGCGCCCGGCACTGAGCTTGTACATCTTGGCGATGATCTTGGCGATGGTGCTCTTGCCGGAGCCCGACTCCCCGACCACCGCCAGGGCGCGGCCCCGGTGCAGGTTGAAGGTGATGTCGGAGAGCGCCCGCATCTTGCCACTCTTGATGGCATTGGAGTTGATGGGGAAGTCCTTGTAGAGGTGCTGGACTTCGATGATGGGTGCATCGGTTTTGGCGATTTGCATGACAGACATCCTTAACAGCCAGCGGCCTTGTCCAGATAGATCACGGAATCTTGTTGCAGTCCCTGCTCCTCATAGAGGTGGCAGGCGGTCTGTTGCCCGGGGCGGATCTCGGCCAATTTGGTGTACTCCTGACGGCAGCGATCGTGCACCTTGCCGCAGCGGGCCTGAAAGCGGCAGCCGACCGGCACTTCCAGCAGGTTGAGCGGGGTGCCCGGGATCCCTTCCAGCACCTTCTTCGGTCCGTGCAGGGGCGGGAAGGAGTTGCCGAGCCCTCTGGTATAGGGGTGCAGCGGCGAGGTCAGGATCGCCTTGGAGGGGGCGACCTCCACCAGTTCACCGGCATACATGATGCCGATGCGATCGCAGAACTCCACCATCAGGGAGAGGTCGTGGGTGATGAACAGAATGGAGAAGTTGAACTTCTCTTTCAGGGCATAGACCTTCTGCAGGATCTCCCGCTGCACCACCACATCGAGCGCCGTGGTCGGTTCATCCATGATGAGCAGCTCGGGGTTGAGCGCCATGGCGATGGCGATCACCAGCCGCTGGCGCATGCCGCCGGAGAACTGGTGCGGGTAATCCTTGAGCCGGCTCGGGTGGATATCGACGATGGTGAGCAGCTCCTGGGCGCGCTTGATCGCCTCGTAACGGGTCATGCCGATGTTGTGGGCCAGCAGCACGTCGCAGAACTGCTCCTCCATCCGCAGCACAGGGTTCAGGGCGTTCATGGCGGACTGGAATACCACCGACACCTGTTGCCAGCGATAGGAGCGCAGCCGCTCGTCGTTGTAATGGAGGATGTTCTCCCCCTTGAACAGGATCTCGCCACCGCTGATGTAGGCGGGCGGCTTGTGCAGCCGGGCCACCGAGAAGGCGACGGTGGATTTGCCGCAACCCGACTCACCGGCGAGACCGAAGATCTCGCCCTGTCTGATATCGAAGCTCACCGAGTTGACGGCGCGCACGTCGCCATTTTCGGTGATGTAGTCGACGCAAAGATTGCGTACTGACAGCAGGGGATGCTTGTTCATGCTGTCTTCTCCTGTGCTGTGGCAACCGGAGTGGTGACCGGGGCCGCGAGTTTCTTCCAGCGGCTCAGCCCTTTGTGGGAGCGCAGCTGCGGGTTGGCGATCTCGTCGATGGCGAAGTTGAGCAGAGCCAGACCGGCACCCAGGGTGGCGATGGCAAAGCAGGGAGCCAGGATCTCCCACCAGGCGCCGACCAGAATGGCGCTGGAGGTCTGGGCGTTGTAGAGCATGATGCCCCAGCTCACCACGGTCGGGTCGCCAAGACCGAGGAACTCCAGGGTCGCTTCGGTGACGATGGCGTAGATTATGGAGCCGATGAAGCTCACCCCGATGATGGAGATGAGGTTGGGCAGGATCTCCACCAGAATGATGCGCCAGGCCGGCTCGCCCAGCACTTCGGCGGCAATGACGAACTCCTTCTCGCGTAGCGCCAGGGTCTGGGCCCGGATGACCCGCGCGCCATAGGCCCATGAGGTCAACCCTATTATCACGGCAATGACCGCCGGCGACGCCTCCCCGATAAAGCTCGCCAGCACCAGTAGCAAGGGGAGGTTGGGGATCACCAGCACCACGTTCATCAGGAAGGTGAGGCACTCATCCACCAGACCCCCGAAGTAACCGGCAGTGATGCCGATGGCGACGGCCAGGGTGCAGACCAGCAGGCCTGCGCTGAAGCCCACCAGCAGCGAGATACGGGCACCGTTGGTGAACTGGGCCCAGATATCGTGGCCCATGCGGGTGGAACCCATCACGAACTCGGCACTGGGCGGCTGGTGCGGGCGAGCCACCCGTTTGGTCGGCTCGTTGCTGGCCAGAATGGGGGCAAAGAGGGCCATCAGTACGAAGGCAACCACGATGGCGAGGCCACAGGCAGCCTTCTTGTTGCCCAGCAGGATTTTGAGAATGGTCGGCATACGCATCTTATTTGCCTCCTGTACGCAGACGGGGATCCAGGAAGACGTAGAGCACGTCGGCCAGGAAGTTGAAGCTGAGCATGGTGATGGTCATGATGAGCAGCTGCCCCTGAATGAGCGGGTAGTCGCGGGCCAGAATGCCCTGATAGAGGGTCAGGCCCAGACCGGGATAGTTGAAGATAACTTCGGTGATGAGAGAGCCACCGATGACGAAGCCGAGCGCCATGGAGAGGGCGGTGACGCTGGGCAGAATGGCGTTGCGGGCGCCGTAGTTGAAGATCACCCGGTTGCTGGAGAGCCCCTTGGCCTTGGCCATGGTGATGTAATCCTCGCCGAGCAGGTTGATCATGTTGTTGCGCATGGTGATGAGAAAGCCCCCCACCTGCACCACGGCCAGGGTCAGCACCGGCATGATGGCGTGGGTCATGATGCTCTTGATGTGCTCCCAGCCCCAGTCAGCCTTGATCTCCGGGCTGTAGGCGTAGCCGATGGGCAGCCATTCGAGGCTGACCCCGAACAGGAACAGTGCGAGCAGGGAGACCACCACCGGCGGAATGGCCTGCATCACCAGGGTGAGCGGGGAGAGAATGCTGTCCATCCGGCCGCCGCGATACCAGGCGGCAAAGATGCCGACGATGGAACCGATGGAGAAGCTCAGGATGGTGGAGGTGCCGACCAGAAACAGGGTCCAGCCGATGGCACGGCCCAGCACGTCAGAGACCTGCTGAGGGTAGAAGCGCACCGAGGTGCCGAGATCCCAGGTGAAGACACTCTTCACATAGGTGAGAAACTGGGCGCCGATGGGGCCATCGACAAAGCCGAAGGTGGCTTTGAGGGCTTCCAGGGCGGCGGGTTCCATCATGGCGCCAGCGCGGGCAAACATCACGGAGACAGGATCCCCTGGCATGGCACGGGGTAACAGGAAGTTGATGGTGGCGGCTACCAGAAAGGCAACCAGATAGAAGGAAAAGCGTCTCAGTATGAATCCCATGATGGTACCTTTTACTGCAAGTCTGCCCCGCGTCGGGTATAGCTACCCCAACCCCGGCAGAGCCGGGCAAGAAGGGGATTAACGGGGAAGATGGCCCCCCGCAGGGGGCCGGGATTGTTTAGCTGTTTGGCTTGAGGGACAACACGTGCAGCAGACGCTCAGGGGTGTCCGGGTGGAGCTGAGGTTTGGCTACCGGGTTATCAGCACTGAACCAGCCGTTGAAGCGCTTGGTGCTGTACTCATACCAGGTCGGGTTGTTGAAGACCGGAATGATGGTCTGGTTGGCACCAACACGATCCTGGATGGCGAACATGATCTCCTTCTGCTTGGCCGCATCGGCGGTCTGGGTGAAGTCATCGATCAGCTTGTCGAGCTCGGGATCCTTGTAACGGGGCGCGGCGAAGCGGTTGCCACGCTCACCCATGTTGCGGGAGTGGAACGCGGTCTCGAAGTACTTGTGCGGGTTGGCACCGGCAAAGTAACCCTGCAGGGCGACGTCGAAGTCACCGGTGATCAGGTTCTCGGTCCAGACGGTCGCTTCCGGGGTGGCGGTCTTGGCGTTCAGGCCCAGTGCCTGCAGCCCTTCTACACCGATCTGTACTGTGTTGACCCAATCGGTCCAGCCGTTCGGTACCAGTACCTTGAACTCGATCTTTTTGCAGCTCGGGGTGTCGAGGAACTTGTCGCCGTCACAATCCTTATAGCCAGCCTCTTTCAGCAGTGCCTTGGCCCCTTCCAGGTCGAACTTGTTGTACTTGCCGTACTTCTTGTCTACTTCCGGGTTGTTCCAGGAGTCAAAGGCTTTGCCCAGACCTGACGGGTACTCGTTGACGGTGGGGTAACCGTAGCCCGCGATATCCACCATGGACTGGCGGTCCATCGCCATGGAGAAGGCGCGGCGGAAGTTGATGTCGTTGAAGGCTTCGTGGTTGCCCGGGTTCTTGGTCTGGAAGTTGACGTTGAACGCCACGGTACCGGAGGCCGGGAACCAGTATTTGTTGTTTTTCGGATCGTTGCCAACGTAGAGGCGCTCGATATCCGGTACGAAGGAGCCGAACCAGTCGATGTCACCCTTCATGACAGCAGCCAGCACCTGATCGTTGGTGGCCATCTGCGGCATGCGGATACAGTCGATGGCGAGGTTGGCGTTATCCCAGTAGTGCGGGTTGCGGCACTGGGTATAGAGCTGGGCGGAGAAGTTGTCCACTTCGGTGAAGGGGCCAGTACCAACCGGCTTGTCGTTGGTGAAGGCAACCGGATCTTTCACCGATTTCCACTGATGCTCCGGCACGATAGGTACCAGCACCAGATCGTTCACCACGTTGGTGTTGACCTCGGTCAGGTCGAATTTGACCTTGTTGGGGGCCAGCTTCTCGACGCTCTTGATCTGGGTCCAGATTGAGCGCTCATCCAGCGCCTTGTTGGCCTTGACCAGATTGAAGGAGAAGATGATGTCATCGGCATCAAAGGCTTCGCCGTCAGACCACTTCACGCCGTCACGCAGATCGAAGGTGACGGATTTCAGGTCATCGCTGAATGCATAGTTGGTGGCCAGACGATAGACGGGTTTGCCCCCTTGCATATCGTTGAAGATCACCAGCGGTTCATAGATGAAGTGACGGGTGGTGTGCAGCAAGCCCGCTTGCAGGAAGGGGTTGAAGTTCTTGACCCAGGCGGTTTCCTGCTGTGCGACCATGGTCAGCACGGTTTTGTTTTCTGCGGCCATGGCGTTACCGGCGGCACCGGCAAGCATCATGGTTCCCAGCATTACAGCGGTAGAGATTTTGGATACTTTGGCAAGCATATGTTTTCCTTTCTTATTTTTTGGCATTCCCGAGGGTTCGCCTTGTTTTGTGTGAGCACCGGTTTCGCATGCTGATGAAATCGGCCCTCTGTGTTGGTCAGGTGTCTAACCTTTGTCGTTCTGTTTTCCAACGCCCTAAGCAAACCAGAATTAACAGGAAAACAACAACTATTGATTTCGTTGTTTTCGTAAAAATTGACGGTGTTACGTCAATCTCGTCAAAATGCCTTTTTATCTGTTTAAAATCATTGCTTTGCGTTATTTGCTCTCGCGTAGAAAGTGGCTGTGAAAATGGCGTATATGACAAATTTGTGAATTGGATCTGCTCTCGGTTTCGGAGTTGTGCGGGGCTTTGTTTTGCGCAAAAAGAAACCAGATTGCCAATTGTGATCCGGCGCCCGTTTAGGGCGCCGTGTCACGGCTTGCGGTTGGCGAGTTGACGCAGGGTCTGGGCGCTGTGCTGCAACTGCTGGCGCTGGTGGTCATTGAGCGGGCAGTGGCCCAGCACATACTCGGTGGTGGCCACGACCGTCTTCCAGCGTGGCGACTTGGGCAGGGTGTCCAGACTCAGGTATTTGTCGAGGGTGCGGGTCTGCGGGCTGGATCTGTCCATATAGACCCGCCACAGCTTGCTCTTCTCTGCCAGCACAATTTTGCCCTTGCCGGTCCCCTGCTGCCAGGCATCCAGGGTGAGCTGCATGGTCTCTACCAGCGCCCGGCGCAGCGGCTCGTCATCCTGCTGGCGAATGAGGTCGTCGGCCAGGGAGCGGAACTCGCCACCCAGGCGGCTCAGCTCGCCCAGCAGCTGTTCATCTTCGATGATGGCTTGCCGCGAGAGGTTCTTGAGGGCGTTCTCCAGCGCCATTACCCGGTTCTCATCCTGACGCAGCTCGGTACTCAGAGTGAGGGCGAAAGCAGCCTGTCCTCCGAGCGCGATGGGCAAGGCACGGGCGTTGAGCACGTCCTTCTGCCCGGCCACCAGAAACTCCAGATTGTGTTCCCGTTCGCTGGCAAGGTCGGGCCACTGATGTTGCAGCGGGGTGGCGAGCCACTCATTGAGGGGCTGCCCCTCCATGGCTTCCGGCTCCTGTCCCAGCAGGCGCGCCAGCACCCGCGAGGCAAACAGCACTGTGCCCTGCTCGTCGATAAAGATCATGGGGTCGGCCCCTTCACCGAGCAGGGCCAGCAGGCGCTGCTGATCCTGATGCAGTCGATCCTGCAGGGTGAGGCGATGTTCGATCTCCTGCTTCAATAGCCGATTCTCTACCAGCGAGGCGCGCCCGGCCTTGGCCTCGAGCAGTGCCTTGACCCGGGCAAACAGCTCCTCCTTGCAGAAGGGTTTGACCAGATAGTCGTTGGCTCCGGCTCCAAAGCCCTCCTCGATATCTTTGGGCTGGTTGAGGGCGGTGAGCAGCAGCACCGGCAGCATATCTTTCGGGTGCTGCTGGCGCAGGCGACGGCAGACATCAAAACCGGAAAGGGTCGGCATCATCACATCGAGCAGGATGAGGTCCACCGGCTCCTCGGCCAGCTTGGCCAGCGCATCGTGGCCATCGCTGCTGGGCAGAATGCGGTAGCCGCAGGGCTGCAGCAGATGGCGCAGGATGTGCAGGTTGATAGGCTCGTCATCCACCACCAGAATGAGCGGCGCACCCTCGGGGGGAGGGGGCAGATCGTCGCTCTCCCAGTCCGGCAGGATCAGCGGTTGCTGGCGCACCAGCTGATGCTCGATCTGGCGGCTGCCCTGAGTCAGATTGGCCGCTTTGCCGGTGGCAAGGGGCAGGGTAAAGGCGAAGGTAGAGCCGACGCTCGGCTCGCTCTCGACAAACAGCTCGCCCCCCATCAGGTGCACCAGCTGGCGGGTGATGGAGAGGCCAAGGCCTGCCCCCTGCTTGCTCACCTCCGGGCTCATCTGCACAAGCGGCTCGAAGATATGTTCCAGATGGTCGGGGGCGATGCCGATGCCGGTGTCGGTGACCTTGATGCGCAGGAAGTTGTTCTCGACGATGGCGCTGAGCACCACCTTGCCCTGAGGTGTGTACTTGATGGCGTTGCCCACCAGGTTGTAGAGCACCTGTTCGAGCCGCTGCTCGTCGGCCAGCACCGGCGGCAGTTCGGCCGGGCTGATATCCACCAGAGTGAGGGGTTTGGCCTGCACCAGATGCTGGCAGAGGTCCAGCACCAGCCGGATCACCCCTTTTGATGAGACGGGCTGGGAGTGGATCTCCAGTTGGCCATAGCGCATCTGGTGGTAGTCCAGCAGATCGTCCACCAGACGGGCCAGGCCGTCTGCACTCTTGATGATGAGCCCGAGCTGCTTTTGCTGCCCTTCGGTCAAATCCTGCTGGCTGGCGAGCATCGACTCGGCCATCCCCTTGATGCCGTGAATGGGGGTGCGCAGCTCGTGGGAGGTGTTGGCCAGCAGTTCATCCTTGAGCTTGTCCGCCTGCTGCAGGCTGAGGTTCTGCTTGTGGGTCAGCTTGACCTGCTGTTGCAGCTCCTGGGTCTGCTGTTCGATGAGCTCGATCTTGTCCTTCACCGAGCGCTGCATATGGCGAAACGCCTCGGCCAGCCGGTCGATATCATCGCCGGTGCGCTCGATGGCGATGGGGTGATCCAGCGCGCCGTCGGCCACCTGCTCGGCTGCTTCGGTCAGCGATCGCAGCGGCGCCGTGATGGAGTGGGAGAGCCAGCGGGAGAAGAGGATCAGCAGCAGTACCGAGCCCGCTCCCAGCACAATTACCAGAGTTTCCAGCTGGCGGATCGGGGCATAGGCTTCCCGGGTAGAGATCTCGGCGATAAAGGCCCACTCGGTATCGAACACCTTCACCTGGGTGTAGGCGGCCAGCACCTCGTCATCCTGATAGGAGTGGAACAGCCCGACCCCCTGCTCGCCGGAGAGCGTCTTGGTGATGAGGGGGGGTTGCAGTGGACGGAAGTTGGGGCTGAAGCTGTTCTCTACGCTGAACTCCGGTGCCAGCCAGGCATCGGCGCGCATCCGCTTGTCAGGGCCGATCAGGATGGTCTCGCCGGTCTCGCCCAGCCCCTCCCGCTCCGCCATGATCTGGTTGAGCTTGTCCGGCAGCAGCTCGAAAATCACCACACCGCGCACATAGTCGTACTGCATCACGGGGGCGGCCATGTAGGCGACCACCTGCCCGGTCAGCTCGTTGCGGCCAAAATCGGTGAATTCGAAGATCTGCTGCGGCTTCTGGCCGCCATCAAGGCGGCGTTTGATCTTGGCAAAGGTCTGGCCCAAGCCACTGCCCTGATAAGGTCCGGAGAGCAGATTGGTGGCAAAGTTAGGGTGCTTGGTGACTGAATAGACCACATCACCGTTGAGGTCCACCAGAAAGATGTCGCTGTAGTTGGACTTGCGCACCATGTCGGCATAGCCGCGATGAAAGCGCTGGTGCACCCGGCCATACATCTCGTCGGCGAGGATAAGCGCCGTGATGGAGGGTTCGATCTCTACTTGGCTGTCCGGTTTGCGCAGTTGATCCCAAGAGCCTGGCAGATAGCGGGCCTGAGCACGGCTACGGGCCTCCTGCGGCGTGGTGCCCAACTTCTCGAAGGCGCCAGTAAAGCCATAGAAACGGCCGATACTGTTGCCGGCAAAATCCTGCTGGGAGAAGTTGATGATCTGCTCTTTGAGGTTGTTGAAGTAATCCTCGAGCTGACTCTTCTTGATATTACGGACGGAGACCAGATGGTTGGAGGTCTGGGTGGTGAGATCCTTGCCGTGGCTGTATAGGAAGAAGAGGGTGATGACCAAAAAGGGCACCATGCCCAACATGAAAAAAGCCAGCATTAACTGCGGCCTGAGCCCACGAAGCGTGAAGATCCATTTCATCTTGTGATTTTCAATTGAGAATCCGGTTATTAAGCCGCTCAAGTCTCGAACGAAAGCGTAATCATTTCAACGACTTTATCCCAAATTCGCTTGGTGGGTCACAGCTGGCTGGAGAAAAATGCAGCAAGGCGTTTAAACCCTGAGCAAACAGTCTGCATCAGGGCTTAAATTGCGAAAAAGGGGTTGTGCTGGCGCTCGTGGTACGTATAATGCGCCTCGTTGTCAGGCAACTGGCACGAAAGCAGTAATGCGGGAATAGCTCAGTTGGTAGAGCACGACCTTGCCAAGGTCGGGGTCGCGAGTTCGAGTCTCGTTTCCCGCTCCAATTTTCCATCGCACCAACGATGGATATCACTTTCAAGACAATCAGTCTTGTCAGCATGGCGCGTTAGCAAAGCGGTTATGCAGCGGATTGCAAATCCGTTTAGTCCGGTTCGACTCCGGAACGTGCCTCCATTTTCTCTCTCTTTTCCCTGATTTATAACTCTTCGAGCCGTGAAGCTTGGTCAGTATCCTTGCTGCACCAGTAACTGTTCGCAGCCAGCCTGTTTCCACTCGCGCTCGAGATAGTGGCTCACATCCGCCATGTTTTGCCCCCGATATTGAAACAGCACCTCGGCACTGTGCTGGTTGAGATCCGCAATCCGTTGCTTCAGTGTGCCGCATTGCCACAGGCTGACGGTGGGCACGCCCCGTTCGGCCAGCACGATGGCATCTTCCCGATTCAGTTGCCACTCCTCCAGTTGTGCCCGTGTCAGGGCAACCATCAGCACCAGCAGTGCCACTTCCGGCAGTTTCATGCGTGTCTCCCTACTGCATGTTTTTCCCCTGATAACTGTGGCAAAGCGCACGATTTTCGCAAGTTTGTTAACTGTTGGTTAATGACGTAACCCGTTTTCAGTATTTCCCGTTTTTCACCATTTTTTTATAAAAAAATGCGTTGGTGATGTAGTAATCCTACATGGAGTGGGGTAATCTTTGCTCAGTGGTCTTACCAGTAAGGAGTTACATCATGTTTCATCCCTTTTCCCTGACTCAGATTATTCTTCGTCGCATTTATGTATTGCTGGTGGGCATTCTGGCTTTCCCCGTGATGCTGTTTCGCAGCGATCGTGCCCGCTTCTACAGCTATCTGCACCGGATCTGGAATAAAACCAGCACCAAACCGGTTTGGCTCAAAATGAGCGAGCGTGGTGAGCGGATCTTCTACTAAACCCCATTCGCACCATGTGCAAAAAGAGACAGCCAAAGCTGTCTCTTTTTTTATCTGCTTGCCGCAACTCCTGGCTCCCAACAGCACTCCGCTTGTTTATTTCTTGTTTCTTTAACGTTGCATCCTGCCCTGCCTGTTGGCGGGGCTTTTTTATGTCTGACGCATCTCTTTTGATGGAAGCAGTGAAGAAGATTAACGGAATGAAAGCACCATATGGCACTTTCCTCGTTCATTAATGGGTGGTCGTCGAGAAATTATCAATGATGAAATAGCTGTTTAAAATCAATTAATTGAGTGTGTTTCTTTGGATTTTTTAACTCTTTTTGTGTTTTTTTGAAAGGGAATATCCCGTTTGCCGGTTCTATTGCAGGTACCCGGTTGCGACAAATCGGGGATATCAGCAACATCCAACGACATCAAAAGGAACATGAACATGAATGTTAAAAAAAGCACTGCTATCGCCTCCGCCATGACCGGTCTGCTGGCGCTGGGCGCCCAATTTATCGCGGCGCCAGCAATGGCTGCCGATGAAAAGGAGAAGTGCTACGGCGTGGTCAAGGCCAGCAAAAATGACTGTGCGACCAAGAGCAGCTCCTGCGCCGGTACTGCCAAGGAAGATGCTCAGGGTGATGCCTTTGTGGTGATGCCCAAAGGGCTGTGCGAGAAGCTGGTCGGCGGTTCGTTGCAACCCAAGTAAGAGACATCGGGCAGGGGATGGCCAACGGGCCGCCCCCTGCATCTTCTCTGATTGGCGAAAGCGAGTCTTGCGATGAACCCTTTGATTGGTATCGGATTACGCACTCCCCATTACGATGAGATCCGGCAAACCCTGCCGGCAGTCGGTTGGCTGGAGGTGCATAGTGAAAATTACTTCGAGCGGCACAGTCACGGTTTTCAGGTGCTCGCCGAACTGGCGCAGCACTACCCCGTCAGTCTTCACGGCGTTGGCATGTCCCTCGGTTCTGCCGACCCGCTCGATCCGCACCATCTGCAGCAGTTGTCGACACTGGCCGCGGCGATCAAACCGGTACGGATCTCCGAACATCTCAGCTGGGGCAGCATTGGTGGGCGTTACTTCAACGATCTGCTGCCGGTGCCCTATACCCGAGCCTCCCTGCGCAACATGAGCGACAAGATCCAGCAGGTACAACAGACCCTGGGTTGCCGCATGCTGATTGAAAATCCCTCCTCCTATCTGCAACTGGCCGGGGAGATGAGCGAGTGGGAATTTCTGGCCGAGCTGCAGCAGCGCAGCGAGTGCGGCATCCTGCTCGACCTCAACAATCTCTATGTCAGTGCCTTCAATCACGGTTTCTCTTGCGATGAGTATCTGGCGGCGATCGATCTCGCCACCGTCGGGGAGATCCATCTGGCCGGTTATACCGAGAAGCAGCTGCCGGAAGGCTCCCTCTATATCGATACCCACAGCGCCCCTGTGGTGGAGCCGGTCTGGGAACTCTATCGCCAGATCTGCCGCAAGCAGGTCATTCCGACCCTGATTGAGTGGGACCTCGAGATCCCGCCGCTGCCGGTCTTGCTGGCAGAGGCGGCGCAGGCCGGCGCCATTCTGGATGAGGCGTGCGCCATGAGTGCACCACGGGAGGTGGCCCATGGCTGAACTGGCACAGCTGCAACAGCACTTTGCCGAGGGTCTGCTGGGGGCGCCTGACGCCATTTCCCCTCACATCAGTTCCCGGCTCTTTTCTGCCGAGTCTGTGCTGCAGGTCTATCGCAACCACTTCATCCTGAGCCTTGGCGAGGTGCTGGCGAGCAGTTATCCCGCCGTCAAGGCCATGGTCGGGGATGACTTTTTTGCAGCGGCGGCCCGTGGCTTCGTATTAGCCGAGCCGCTCAGGGAAGGGAGCGTCATGCACTATGGCGCCGGATTTGGCCAATGGTTGGCCCGCTTGCCAACTACAACCGGACTGCCCTGGCTGGAGGCGCTGGCTCAGTTCGAATGGCAGCTTGAGCGTGCCAGTCTGCTGCCGCTGGAATCACGCTGCTGGCCAGCCGAGCGTCTGGCCGCATTATCGCCGCAACAATGGGAGCGGCTGCGACTCTTGCCAGCCACTGATCTGCTGCTGGTTGCCAGCGATTATCCGGTGCTGGCCCTGTGGCAGATGGCGCTGCACTGTGGTGAAGCGGTGGAGGTGCTTGATGCCCCCGTCTGGTTGGCATTGAAGAAACAGCCGGATTGCCGGGTTGCACCCTTGCCCCTGACGGCGGGTGAGTGGGCGCTGCTACAGGGTTGTCTCGCTGGTACGGCGCTGGTCGATCTGCTTGCGGCCGACCCTGCGGCCAGTGAACATCTCACTCGCCTGATAACCCTTGGTCTGCTGGTGGATATGGAGGTAATGCCATGATGGCAAACAAATGGCTGGCGCTGGCCAGCTCAAGTGGTGATTTGCCGCGCTGGAGCAGTACCGGTGTGCTGTTGCTGGCGCGGCTGTGGGTCGCGTCGGTTTTTATCACTTCAGGCTGGCTCAAGCTGACGGCGTGGGATTCCACCCTCTATCTGTTTGAATCCGAGTATCAGGTGCCCCTGCTGCCCTGGTTGTGGGCTGCTTATCTGGGGACGGCGACCGAGTTGTTGCTGCCGCTTTTCCTGCTGGCGGGGCTTTTTACTCGCCCGGCCGCCTTGCTGCTGTTTGGCTTCAATATCATGGCGGTGATCTCCTACCCGACCCTCTGGGCGGGTGGCTTTTACGATCACCAGCTGTGGGGCTGGATGCTGCTGACCCTGATCATCTGGGGCGGCGGTGTGCTGAGCCTGGATCACTGGCTGACACGTCGCAGCCATTGATTTATCAGTGGTTTCCCCAATGACAAAGAGCGCCACAAGGCGCTCTTTGTCATAATGACGGCCGGCGAAATTTCCCATGAGAGAAAAGGAGCAGCCAATGATTATTCGTCAGGCAAGGGCCGCAGATATTCCCGCACTGGTGGCGCTGCGCATGGAGCTGTTTTGTGAGGTCGGTGAGCTGGTGACGCCGCAGGCAGACCCGGCCTTGTGGCAGGCCACCCTTGACTATTTCACCCGGGCGATAAGTGAAGAGAGTGCTTTATCCTGGCTGGCTGAGGCCGATACGCAGGAGGGCTGCAAACAGATCGTGGCAGCAGGGACGCTGGCATTGTTTGAACGGCCACCCTATCCCGGCAATCTGGCGGGGATGGAGGGGTACCTGCTCAATATGTATACGCGGCCACAATGGCGCCAGCAGGGGATCGCCACGGCGCTGCTCGATGCCATTACAGCCTTCGCCAGATCGCGTCAGCTGGGCAAGGTGTGGCTCCATGCCAGCGAGCAGGGGCGCCCTCTCTATGAGCGGATCGGCTTTGTCGCCAATCCGGCCTATCTGGAGTGGAACCTGGCACCTTAATCGATGGGCCCCCGTTATCTCTATGGTTTCTCGTCTAAAGTTCATGCAGATGTGACGTAGTTGTAACCAGGTAATAGAGGGGCAGGGCAGATGTTCAACTTCAAACTCAAAGCGGAATTACAAGCGTGTCAAATGCAGTTGGCCCAGGCCCAAGCATTTATTGATGCAGTAAAAGTCGGTGTCGCTACCATCAGTTTCACTCCAAGTGGCGAGATCCTCGAGGCGAACCCGCTGTTTCTGAATGTGGTGGGCTATAGCGAGCAGGAGGTGATTGGTAAACACCACCGGATTTTTTGTGATGCCCACTACGTCCAGTCATCCTCCTACGCCCAGTTTTGGGAACAGCTTCGTCAGGGGCATAGCCACAGTGGCACTTACCAACGCTTTGATAAACAGGGTCGGGAGTTGTGGCTGGAGGCTACCTACTTCCCGGTCAAGCTTGACGGCAAGGTGGTCAGGGTGGTCAAGATTGCCTCCGATATTACCGAGAGTTATCAGCAGTTGAGTCGTCAGAAAGCGATCATCTCGGCACTCGATCGGGCGCTCGCCATTATCGAGTTCACCCCCAAGGGGGAGATTGTGACGGCCAATCAGAATTTCCTCTCCTGCGTCGGTTACTCCCTTTCGCAGCTCAAGGGGCAGCATCACAGGCTGTTTTGCGATGAGAGCTTCTATCGCGAGCAACCCCACTTCTGGGACGATCTGGCCCACGGCCAGCTCAAATCCGGGCTGTTCAGTCGCCGTGACAGCCATGGCAACGAGATCTGGCTGGAGGCTACCTACAACCCCATCAAGGATGAGAGCGGCAAGGTGGTCAAGGTGATCAAGTTTGCCAGTGAGGTGACAGAGCGGATCAAGCGCGCCCAGGCAGTGAGCGAGGCGGCCAACATAGCCCAGACCATTTCGCAGGAGACCACCCGCTTTGCCGAAACCGGGTCTGAACTGCTGGCGGCATCGGTTGCCATCTCCAGCGCCATTTCCGAACAGGTGAGTCGCACTTCCGGCCTGATTGGCCAGCTCAATGAGCAGTCGAAAAGCATTGAAGCCATTGTCTCGACCATCAGCAGTATTGCCGAGCAGACCAATCTGCTGGCCCTTAACGCAGCCATCGAGGCTGCCCGGGCCGGCGATCAGGGGCGCGGCTTTGCGGTGGTGGCCGACGAGGTACGTCAGCTGGCTGCGCGCACCTCCCTCTCGACCGGCGAGATCGCCAGCGTGGTTCAGAAAAACCGCGAACTGACGGCCCAGATCACCGGCAACATCAATGAGGTGGCCACCAGTGCCCAGCGTGGCAAGGAGCAGATCGGCGAGGTGAGTGGCGTGATGGCACAGATCGAGCAGGGTGCCATCAATGTGACCGAGACAGTCTCCAATCTGGCAATCGGCTCCTGACGGTTATTGGTTGTTGAACGAGGCACCGATCGGATGATAATCCCATCGGTGCTTATTTATTGCGCACTTGATATGCCAATCTGAACCCCTCCTGTATCGTCCCGCCATTGTGAATTGTCCTCTTCTGGCCCCTTGATTAGGCTTGCCGCCTCATTTATTTCAGAGCAGGAACAGAACACGATGGGATTACAACAGAAGGGGCGGGCAATGGCCCTGCTGGTTATGGTCGCGAGCATGGGTCTGGGCGGCTGTATGGGGCAGATGGGGCTTTCCGGCATGGTCACCAAGGGCAACCTGAGCGTGGTGGATAACCGCTACGCTCGTGCCGGGGTCTTTATGCTGCTCTCCCCTGTCTACGGTCTGGCCGCGACCGCTGACCTGTTCGTCTTCAATACCATCGAGTTCTGGTCTGGCAAGAACCCCATCACCGGCAAATCTCCGGCTGTGGTGGACATGAAGGCCAATCCGGTGATCAAGGTGAACCAGCATCTGGATCCGGCCCTCAAGAAGGTGCCGCTGGCCATGCTGCCACAAGGGGTGCGCGAGGTAGAGATCAGCTACCCGGACGAGCATACCGCCCAGATGGAGGTGCACTATCTGGATGGTCGCCGCAGCATGATGCGTGGCGAGAAGCGTGGCGAGTTGATGGATATCTACTTCGATGGCCGCTTTGTCTCTACCCTGAGCCGCGCAGAGCTGGAAGAGCGGGCGAATCAGGGCAAGGCTGCTGCCTAAATTCAACTGAATCCAGATCGATCCAGCTTCAGATGGGGTATACCTAATCTGCTGGCAAAATCGCCATGATGTCTAAGGGAGTAGACTATGACGGTGAATGGATTGCGATTGGCGGAGTTGATTGGTTCCCTCAGTCATGCGCTCGATATGACCGAGGGGCAACCAAGAGGACACTGCATTCGCTGCTGCTGGATAGGTTCCCGTCTGGGAGAGCGGCTGGGACTGGACGCCCGGCTGCGCCATGATCTCTACTACACGCTCCTGCTTAAGGATCTTGGGTGCAGCAGCAATGCCGCCCGTATCTGCGAGCTCTATCTCACCGACGATCTTCACTTCAAACGCGATTTCAAACTGGTGGATGGCTCCCTCTCCGAGGTAGTCAACTTTGTGCTGGGCCACACCGGCTTGCAGGCGGATCTGCTGGGACGTTTTCGCAGCCTGTTTCATATCTTTCGCAACGGTGACCAGATTGCCAACGAACTGATCCAGACCCGCTGTCATCGGGGGGCGGATATTGCTCGCCAGCTGCGTTTCAGTGACGAGGTAGCCGATGGCATCCTCTCCCTTGATGAACACTGGAATGGCAAAGGTCGGCCCCTGCAACTGGCTGGCGAGGCGATCCCGCTCTTCTCGCGCATTGCCCTGCTCTGTCAGGTGGTGGATGTGTTTCACGCAGCCGCAGGCCCGGATGCGGCGCTCAAGGAGCTGCGCGAGCGCAGCGGCAGCTGGTTTGATCCGGCACTGGTTCGGGAATTTGAAGCGCTGGCCGACGAAGAGTTCTGGCAAGGACTGGCCGATCCCCGACTGACCGAGTGGGTGCTGGTCCACCCGACCGGGCAAGGGGAGGTAGCGCTGGATGAAGATTATCTGGACGAAATCGCGGCGGCCTTCGGGCAGGTGGTGGACTCCAAAAGTCCCTACACCGCGGGTCACAGCGGCAGGGTTGCGCTCTATACCGACATTCTTGCCACCCAGATGGGGTTGTCCGAGTCGCGTCGACGCTGGCTCAAGCGGGGCGCCTTGCTCCATGATGTGGGCAAGCTCGGGGTGAGCAACGCCATTCTCGATAAGCCGGGCAAACTCGATGCGCAGGAGTGGGCGGCGGTGCAGATGCATGCCGCCTATACCGAGGAGATCCTGAGCCGTATCGGCGCCTTCGAGGAGCTGGCACAAGTGGCGGGCGCCCACCATGAGCGGCTCGATGGCAAGGGCTACCCCAAGGGGCTGAAGGGGAACGAGATTACCCTTGAGACGCGCATCATCACCACAGCCGACATCTTCGATGCCATCACCGCCAAGCGCCCCTATCGCGGCGCCATCCCTGTGCCGCAGGCGTTGGAGATGATGGCGGAGAATCTGGGCACCGCAATAGACCCCGACTGTTTTGCCGCCCTGCAGGAGGGTATTCAGGATTTCTCCCTCTACCTCACCACCGAGCAGCCGCTGGCCAATGCCAGTTAAGAGTTGCTGAACAACGGCCCAAGCGGCCAGTCAGACAGCAAAACGCCCCCGCCACTGCGGGGCGTTTTACATTGGATCTAGTCGGGCTGCTTGCGATGGGGCGGGGTGAGGATCAGTCCCAGCAGGCGGCGCAGGTGGGTGAGCTGTTCGGTCAGCTGGACGTTGAGCCAGAGGTAGCCATTGATGGCGGCCTCGGTATTGGGGGGGAGCGATACCTGGGTCGCCACCTCGTGCAGGCGGGCGATGGCGGCATCGGCCCCGCGCCCGTCACCGGTTTGCATCATCAGGGCAAGCTGGTTGATCGCCTCCTCGGTGGCCAGATGGCAGGCTTGCAGCGCAGCCGTGCTCTGCATCAGGAAGTGGCTCTCCCGATCGTTCCAGTAGGTGTTGGCCAGCATCTCAAGAGTGCAGAGGGTGTTGCGCATGGTGACCTGCACCGCATCAAACAGGGCGACGCTGTGGCGTGTCTCCTTGGCCGCAGGGGCCAGCAGGGCCCGCAGTTTGCCGGTCTGTGCCAGCAGCTGGGAGAGATTGTGCTTGAGGCGCGGGCGCTCCAGCACATTGGGGGAGAGGTGAGTGTGATAGAGCCGCCCCGACTGCTGCAGGATCTGGTGCAGTTGCAGCCGCCAGTGGCTGTAGGCCCGCTGGGGATAGATGCTGCAAAAGAGCAGCGCCAGCAGGGAGCCCAGTATCACGTCGGCACTGCGCCACAGCGCCGTCTCTATGTCCCCCGGCATGGCCCCCATGGTGACTCCCAGGGTGATGCCGATCAGCAGCCCCACATAGGGGCGCTTGCCGAGGGCCAGATAGCCGCAGAGGAACATGATGCACCCGCACCAGATCAGGGTAAGCGGTAGCGAGTAGATCTCGAGATAGAGCGCTACCACCCCGCAACTGGCGCCGAAGATGGTGCCCACCACCCGCTGCAGGGCGCGTGAGAGCACATTGCCCCAGAATGAGATGGGGCCCATCACCACCACCAAGGTTATCAGCGGCCAGGTGCTCTCCGGCAGTTGCAGCTGGCGGGTGAGCAGAAAGGTGAGCATAAAGGCGAGCGCAATGCGCAGGCCATGGACGATGCGATAGTGGCCGTAGACCAGCAGATCGAGTCGGGAGAGGGGGGCATCAAGACGCACGGTCTGCCTCCTGTCAGGTGGGGGACGGGGCGCCGTGCATCCGGCCAACGCCCCGTCGGGATTTAGGCCAGTCGTCCCTGCAGGGGGTGGATCCAGACCCGCTCGCCAATGGCGATCCCGGGTTGATCCGGTACGATTTCGATCAGGCAGTTGGCATCGGCCATGGAGCTGAGAATGCCGGAGCCCTGTGGCCCTGTGGTGCGCACCCGCAGCTGGCCGTTACGGTCCTGATGGAAGATGCCACGCAGAAACTCGGTGCGCCCCGGGCGGCTCTTCATCTTCTCGTCCGCCAGTGCCGAGAGGCGCAGCGGCTGCCACCGCTTGCCTTGCAAGCGGGCGATGGCCGGCTCGACAAACTGCAGCACGCAGATCATCGCCGCTACCGGATTACCCGGCAGGCCGAAGAAGGGGGTCTGCCCCAGCTTGCCAAAGGCGAGCGGGCGGCCCGGCCGCATCTGGATGCGCCAGAAATCGATCTGGCCCAGCTCCGCCAGCACCAGCTTGATAAAGTCGGCGTTGCCTACCGAGACCCCGCCCGAGCTCAGCACCAGATCGGCACTGGCGGCGGCCTGCTCCAGCTGCTGGCGCAGAATGGTCTTGTCATCGGGAATGATGCCAAGGTCCATCACCTCGCAACCGGCGGCGCGGATAAGGGCCATCAGGGTGAAGCGGTTGCTGTCGAAGATATGGCCGGGGGCGAGCTGCTCGCCCGGCGCCTGCACCTCGTCACCGGTACTGAACAGCGCCACTTTCAGCGGGGTGCGCACAGTGAGACTGGCTTGACCGAGTGATGCCGCCAGCCCCAGCTGGGGGGCGCCAAGCCAGGTACCGGCCGGGATGGCGACCGCACCTTTGGCGAGATCTTCGCCGGCGAGGCGCACATTCTGCCCCGCCCGGACTGGGGCGGTGACGGTGACCCACTCACCTTCAATCAGCGTCTCTTCCCGCATCACCACGGTATCCACACCGGGGGGCAGCGGGGCGCCGGTCATGATCTGCACCGCCTGACCGGCCAGCACAGGCTCGTGGCGCTGCTGGCCTGCCAGCACTTCCCCCACCAGCTGCCAGCGACCGGCGGCCAGATCGTCGCTGCGAAGGCCAATGCCATCCATCGCCGAGTTGGCGTGGGGGGGCACATTGATGGGGCTTATCAGATCGGCGGCCAGCACGGCGCCGTGGCACTGGGCCAGCGGTTTGTCGCTGCAGGCCGTGCTCGGGGTGAGGGCCGCCAGAATGGCGTTGCGGGCCGCTTCGACCGACAAAAAGCCGTTGCCTGCCTCAGGCTCCTTGCTCTGGCAGCCGTCAAGCCAGCGGCAGACGAAGTCGGCAATGGCCGCCAGATCGTTGATATCGAGGCGGGGCAGGCTTGTCTGCTGTTGTTCGCCACTCTGTTGGGGCTGATCGCTGGCCAGCGCGATGATGTCGCCGTCTTCGGGGAAGAGCAGCGGCTTGCCAATCTCGGCGCGGTGCAGCTCGATTTTCGGGAAGTGTTCGTGCTTGAACCCCTCGACCAAGAGCAGATCGAGCTCTGTCTGATCGAAGCTGGCCAGCAGCTGGCGAAAATCGGCTTCGGCCAGTTCCGTTTCAATGATACGAGCATGACGACGACGGGAGGCGACCATCATCTGCTGGGCACCCGCCTTGCGCAGGCGATAGCTGTCCTTGCCCGGTTGGTCGATATCAAAGTCGTGGTGGGCGTGCTTGAGCACCCCGATGCGCAGGCCGCGATCCACCAGCAGGGGGATCAACTGCTCCAGCAAGGTGGTCTTGCCGGTGCCGCTCCAGGCGGCGAAGCCAAGCAGGGGAAGAGTGGGGGCCGGGGTCATGAGGTGACTCCTTGTTGGGGGTCAATAGCCGGGGCAAGCAGACGGGCCTCGTAGGCGGCCAGCTCGGCAGGGCTATTGAGATTGATAAAGGCATCCGGCTGATCGGCAAAGCTCACCACCGCCATATTGTGGCGGGCAAACCAGATATCGATTTTGCGCTCTCCCTCTGCCAGTGCGGCGGTGAGGGAGGGGAGCAGGGATTTGTGCAGCAGGGCCACCACGGGTTGCAGCCAGTCGCCATCGTGGGCCACTACCAGCTCGGTATCCGGGGTCAGGGCGGCGCGAAAGCGGCTCATCAGATCCAGCGGCAGGGCGGGGCCATCGCAGGGGACAAACAGCACCCAGTCGTGACGGGCGGCGGCAAGACCTGCCTGCATGCCCGCCAGCGGGCCGAGATAGTCGTTGTTGTCATCGCTGATGACCGGGGCCAGCGCCTGATAGCGGGCCTGACTGCGGTTGGCGTTGATCAGCACCTCATCCACCTGGGGGCGCAGGCGCGCCAAAACATGGTCGATTAGGGGGCGTCCCGCCAGTGCTACCCATCCCTTGTCTTCGCCCCCCATCCGGGTGGCGCGGCCTCCTGCCAGGATCACTGCTGATACGGCAACGGGATCAGAGTGGCTGTCGCTTTTTGAAGTCATGTCGCTCGATGATTTTTAAAGGGGTCGTCTCTTGCAGCTGGCCACGGGCGAGGGTCCATTGCCGCTCGCACAGGTCGGTCAGGGCGTTGCTCTGGTGGCTGATGACGACCAGGCCGCTGCCATGTTCCCGCAGATCTTGCGCCAATGCGGCCATCAGGGCAACCGAATGTGTGTCCAGATTGGCGGTGGGCTCATCCATCAGCAGAAAGGCCGGTTGCAGCGCCCAGGCGCGTGCCATCGCCAGCCGTTGCCGTTCGCCACCCGAGAGAATGCTGATGTGCTCCCGCGCCAGCCCCTCCAGCTCGACCCGGCGCAGCGCCTCGAACACCCGGATCTCGCTGCCGAGCTGTTTATCGAGCGCCCAGGCCACGTTGTCGTGCACTGTGCGATCGAACAGATAGGGGGTTTGGTGCAGATAGGTGACCCGGCCCGGTCCCAGCTCCCGCTTGAGCAGCCGGTTGAGCCGCTGTTGCCAGCGCCCCGGCAGATTGGTGTGGCCGCGGGTGGGGGCCAGCAGCCCCGCCAGGATTTTGAGCAAAGTAGTCTTGCCCACCCCGTTGGCTCCATGCAGCCAGATGGCATCCCCCGGTGCGATGGTGAGCCGGTCAATCTCGAACAGCTGGCGTTCGCCAAAGCGCATCGTTAGCTGGTGGGCGGTCAGGGCCATGGGGTACTCCTGTTGATACACAGTGGGGGCATGGTCAGTTCTTCAGATAGCTGTGGCCGCGACAGGCGGTCAGCAGCAGGTTGAGCAAGAGGGCGAGGGTGAGCAGCACTATGCCGAGCGCCACCCCTTGGGTGAAGGCCCCTTTCTGGGTCTCCAGCGCGATGGCGGTGGGGATATTGCGGGTGAAATGCAGGATATTGCCCCCCACCATCATGGAGCAGCCCACCTCGGTGACGATGCGGCTAAAGGCACCGATGATGGCGGCCAGCAAGCCAAAGCGGCACTCGTGCATCAGGCCGAGCAGTGCCTTGGGCCAGGAGACCCCCAGGGTCAGGGCGGTTTCCCAGGCACGTCGGTCGCTCTGGACAAACGCCGCGTGAGCCATGGTGGCGATCACCGGGAAGGCGATCAGCATCTGCCCCACAACCATCGCCTGCTGGGTAAAGAGCAGCTTCCAGTCGCCAAAGGGGCCGGCCCGCGACAGCAGCATATAGAGCAAGAGGCCAATCACCACGGTCGGCACCGATTGCAGGGTATTGATGCAGGAGAGCCAGAGCCAGCGGCCGGGCAGCGGCAGATAGGCCAGGGCAAAGCCCAGCAGCAAGGCGGGCAGCAGCACCAGCAGCAGGGCGATGCAGGAGACGGAGAAGGAGACCCCCACCACCTGCCACAGTTCGGTGTCACCACTGAACAGCAGGGCGAGGGCAGCCAATGTCGTGTCGATCAATGTCGGCATCAGACCTCTCTCTCATCGTGCAGGGCGAGGGCCGTCAATAAGGTCGTGTCGAGCAGGGTCGGCATCAGGCGCCTCCCTCAGTGAACCGGGGGAGGGCCATCAAGGTCATCGCAGGGGTCAGGGTTGCCATTATTTCCCGTTGGCATCCGCTACAAACAGCGCCTGACCCGCCACCTTGAAGTCGCCGATCAGCTTCTGGCCATGCTCGGAGACCAGCCAGTTCTTCAGGGTGCGGGCCCCTTCGGTGTTGAGATCCGGGTAGCGCTTGGGGTTGACCAGGATCACCTGATAGGGGTTGAACAGGCGCTTGTCACCCTCCAGCAGTACGGCGAGATCCAGCTTGCTCTGGTAGGCGAGCCAGGTGCCGCGGTCGGTCAGGGTGTAGGCACCGAGCTCGGAGGCCATGGTCAGGGTCGGCCCCATCCCCTGGCCGATGGATTTGTAACCGGCAAACTCGGGTTTGACGTCAGCGGCCTGCCACAGGGTCTTCTCCTTGATGTGGGTACCGGACTCGTCACCGCGGGAGATAAAGATCTGGCCTTGCTCCTTGATGGCCTGCAGCCCCTTGGCCGCGTCGTGCAGTTTGCCGAGACCCGCCGGATCTTTCGCCGGGCCGACGATAACGAAGTCGTTATACATCAGGTGTACCGGCTCGATGCCAAAGCCCGCATCGACGAACTTCTTCTCGGCAGAGGGAGCGTGGGTCATCACCAGATCCGCATCGCCATTCTCGCCCATCTTCAGGCTCTGGCCGGTACCGGCCGCCATCACCTGCACCGGATAACCGGTCTCCTTGGTGAACTGGGGCAGCAGCCAGCCCAGCAGACCGGACTGCTCGGTACTGGTGGTGGTGGCGAGGCGAATTGGCGCCTTGGTAGTGTCAGCGTGGGCAGCACCGGCGATCAGCAGGCTGGCGGCGAGGGAGAGGGCAAAACGTTTGAGGTTGGTTTTTATCGTCATCGTGATGCAACTTTTTTCAGGGTGGATGAGGAGAGGGCAAAAGTAAGCAAGCAGGGTGCCAAACTGTTCCTGTGCCGCTGCATTCACGGTTTGCCGTTTAAAAACAGAAGCTTATTAAAATCAATTAGGTGAGCTTGTTATCGCTTTTAATAATTGGTGTTGGTGCTTTTGATACGGTAAGGACAAAATGTCCCACTAAGGTTCCGGTTATCGGGACATTCACCGACCGTACGTGCATCCGAGGTACTTTTTTCCATGACACTCCCTCCCAGCCGCTGGTCTGCCCTCTCCCTGCTTATCGTTGACGATGAGCCCGGCATGCGCAGCTTTCTGGCCAAGGCGCTGGCCAAGCGTTTTGCCCAGATTGAGACTGCCGCCAGCGTGGAGGAGGCGGAAGCCCTGCGCTGCCGCCTTCACTTTGACCTTATCATCGCCGACATCCGGCTGCCGGGGCGCTCCGGCATCGAGTGGCACGAGGCCATAGACCCGGCCACTCGCCGCAGCGACATCATCTTCATGACCGGTTTTGGCGATATGGAGACCGCCCTCAAGGCGCTGCGCCTCGGCGCCAGCGACTTTATCCTCAAGCCCTTCAACCTCGATCAGATGGTGCAGGCGGTGGACAGAGTCATCGAGCGCCGCCAGATGGAGCGGGAGAACCTGCTGCTGCGCCGGGAGGTGAGCAAGCTGTTCCCGCCCACCCTGATTGGCGACAGTGCCAAGACCCGCGAGCTCAAGACGCTCATCGCCAGAGTGGCCCCCTCCAACGCTGCTGTGCTGGTGGAGGGGGAGTCCGGCACCGGCAAGGAGCTGGTGGCCCGCGCCCTGCATCAACTCTCCGGCAGGATGGGGGCCTTTGTGCCCCTCAACTGCGCCTCCATCGCGCCGGAGCTGCTGGAAAGCGAGCTGTTCGGCCACGTGCAGGGGGCCTTTACCGGCGCCCGCAAGGGGCGTGACGGCCTGTTCCGGGTCGCCCATCAGGGCACCCTGTTTCTCGACGAGATCGGCGAAATGCCCCTTGCCATGCAGGCTTCTCTGTTGCGGGCACTGGAGCAGAAGGCCATCCGCCCAGTGGGGGCCGAGCGCGAATTGGCGGTGGATGTGCGCATCGTCGCCGCCACCAACCGCAACCTCAAGGCCGAGGTGGAGGCGGGCCGCTTTCGCGAAGATCTCTTCTATCGCCTCAACGTGGTGGCGCTGCCGGTCGCCCCGCTGCGGGAGCGGATCGACGACATCCCCGCGCTGGTGCACCACTTCACCCGCCAGCTCACCGCTGAGATGGGAATGGGTTCCTTGAGCTGGACCCACGAGGATGTGGTGGCGATGCAGGCCTACCCTTGGCCCGGCAACGTGCGGGAGCTGCGCAACCTTATCGAGCGCTGCCTGCTGCTGGGCAAGCCCCCGGCGGATTACTGGCAGAGCAGCAAGCCTGCCGAGCAGGGGGCGAGCGAGGAGGGCTATCCGCTGGCATGGCCGCTGGCGGAGGTGGAAAAAGCCCACATCCTGCAGGTGGTGGCGAGCCATGATGGCAACAAGTCGGCCGCCTCTCGGGTGCTCGGGGTGGCGCGCAAGACGCTGGATCGCAAATTCAAGGAGTGGGCCATCGAATGAGGAAGGCTGACTGGATGGGGTGGCGATGAAACTGACCCTGCTCTCCCGCTGCATGCGCGCCCTGTTGCCCCGTTGCGTGCGCACCAAGGTGCGCTGGCGCCTGCTGCTGCTCACCTCGGTACCCATCATGCTCACCCTGGTGGGCATGATCGCGCTCACCCTCTACTGGACCCTCACCTACAGCTGGCAGAACCTGCTCACCACGGTACGCAGTGATCTCGGGGTGGCCCATCACGCCATCACGGTGCAGCAGCAGCGCCAGACCGAGCATCTCGAGCATCTGCGCGATGCCTGGGCCTTTCAGCTGCGGCTGCGGGAATCGCCGGATCAGTTGCATGACTGGGTGATGCCGCTGGCGGCCAACTATGGTCTCGATTTTCTGCGCTTGCGCCGTGGCCCCGAGCTGGATCAGCTGACGGCGCAGGAGCGTGCCGCCCTCACGGCCGGGCGCAGCGTCAGCCACTTCGTGGTCTGGTCGCAGCAGGAGATGCTCGCTCTCTCCCCGCAACTGGCCAAGCGGGCCGTGCTGTGGCAGCGGGATGGCACCAGGGTGGTGGAGGACAGGGGGCTGATCAGCTTGTCACTGACGCCGGTGATGGGCCGCGACGGCTCCCTTTGGGCCGTGCTGGAGGGGGGCGAGCTTGTCAACGGCAGCACCCGGCTGGTGGATGAGCTCAAGGGGCAGGTGTTTGCCAAAAATACCCTGCCGGATGGCAGCGTCGGCACCGTTACCCTGTTTCTCGACGATCTGCGGGTGAGCACCAACGTGCCGGTCAGCAGCAGCCGTCAGGTGGGTCGGGCGGTGGGCACCCGGGTCTCGCCGCCGGTGCGCGAGCAAGTACTGGGGCGGGGGGAGATGTGGGTTGACCGCGCCTTCGTCCACGACGCCTGGTATGTCTCTGGCTACGAGCCGCTGCTGGGAGCCAGGGGCGAGCGGCTCGGCATGCTCTATGTTGGCTTTCTCGAGTGGCCCATTATCCGTACCTACCTCACCAATCTGGTGGAGCTGGGCTCCGGCGTAGTGCTGCTGTTACTGCTCTCCGGCCTGCTGGTCTATCGCGGCGCGCGGGATCTCTTCTCCCCTATCGAGCGGATGCACAAGGTGGTGCGGCAGGTGCAGGCCGGGGAGTCGGCCCGTATCGGCCCGCTGGCGCTCGATCCCGACCACGAGCTGGCCCAGCTCGGTCGCCAGTTCGACGCCATGCTGGACAGGCAGGAGGCGCATCAGCAGCAGATGGCCCGCAGCGCCGACGAGCTGGAGCAGAAGGTGGCCGAGCGTACCCAAAGCCTTGAGCTCAAGACCGCCGAGCTGGAAGATCATATCCATATGCTGACCGAGGCGCGCCAGCAGTTGCTGATCAGCGAGAAGCTGGCGGCCCTTGGCGAGCTTTCGGCCGGGGTGGCCCACGAGATCAACAATCCGCTGGCGGTGATCCTCGGCAATGTGGAGCTGATGAAGCTGGAGCTGGGGGAGGCGGCCGAGCCGGTCAGCGAGGAGCTGGCGCTGGTGCTGGCCCAGATCGAGCGCATTCGTGCCATCACTCGCAGCCTGCTGCAATATTCGCGCCCCGGCGACTACGAGACAGCGCCTGTGTGGCAGCACCTCAATCCCATCATCGAGGAGAGCCTGACGCTGGTGCGCTCCGCCCTGCGCCAGCAGCAGGTGGAGCTGGTGGCCGATCTCAGGGCCCAGCAGCCCATCGAGGCGGATCGTCAGCAGCTGCTACAGGTGCTGATAAACCTCTTGGTCAACGCCAGCCACGCGCTGGGAGAGCAGGGGGAGATCCGGGTCGAGAGTCGCGACTGGGTCGACGAACTGGGTCAGTTGCGCGGGGCAGAAGTGCGGGTGATCGATAACGGCAGCGGCATCGAGGCGGCGATTATCGACAAGATCTTCGACCCCTTCTTCACCACCCGTGCCACCGGCACCGGGCTGGGGCTGGCCCTGAGTCACCGCATTATCAGTCGCTGGGGCGGAGAGCTGTTGGTGGACTCCACCCCGGGGCAGGGGAGCTGCTTTACCGTGCGGCTGCGCAGCCACGCCCTGCTGCCCAGCGGTAGCGAGCCTGCGAAACTGGAAGGGTGGCGCATCGCCCTCAATGCCGAGGGGCGTGAGACAAGCGATTGATGCTGTTATAAAAAGGCCCGTTACAAAAACAGCCCGTCAACATGGTTGACGGGCTGTTTTGTCGGTGGGTGAGTGGTTATTTACTGCGGGCTCCACACCAGCTTGCCGCTCTGGGTCAGGTCATAGCCGCCGAGGCGGGCCGCCAGCTCGCGCCCCTCGGGGGATTGCAGCCAGCCGATCAGCTGTTGCAGCAGGGTGCGAAAGAAGACCCCCTGCGGCATCACCAGATCGAAGCACTCCTGCGACAAGGGCATAAAGCCGAGGCCAAACTCGGTGGCTGTGCTCTGGGCGCCGGGCCCGACATCCGCATCGCCACGGCTGATGGCGGCGGCCAGCTCCCGCTCGCTGTTGACCTCGAGGGTGCGCTCCAGCCGGGTCAGAGACTCCCCTTGCGTTTGCAGCCACTCCTGCAGGGCGCGCTGGCTGCCAGCCCCCTCCTGACGCATGGCCCAGCGCCAGTCGAGCGCCTCTTTCGCCTCCTTGGGTTGCAGCCCTTGCCGCAGCACCAGCCCCTGCACCCGCCTGAATCCATGAACGATCACCCATTGCCGGTGGCCCTGATACTGCTGCACCAGCGCCGGGTGGCGCAGGTGGGCCTCCTCAGCCTGCCCCCAGTGGATGGCGCAGAGATCCACATGGCCGCGCGCCAGCATCGCCAGCCCTTGCCTTGTGCCGCACGGGGTGTAGCCCACCAGTGCCTGGGTGCCGAGCTGTTGTGCCAAACGGCTGCTGGCGTAGTGCAGCAGCACGTCGTCAGAGCCCGCCAGCAGCAGCCGGTCGTTCATCACCCCCTCGTGGCAGCTGCCGAGCAGCCAGCGATCGAGCAGGGAGCGGGGAAACAGCCACTTGCCAGTCGCCTTGGTGGCGGGGATGCGCGCCTCGTTGGCGAGCTGGTAGACCTTCTTCTCGTTGAGATCGAGGTATTCCGCCACCTGCTTGACGTTCATAAACTCGTTCATGGTTTAATCCCGCATCCCGCGACCAGCCGGACTGGGCGCCAGCACCGGCGGCTTCTCGTCCAGCACGATATGGTTATGGCCGCTAAAGACCTCGAAATGGCGCCCCTTGGCGCGGGCAATCATGGTGATGCCAAGCTGGCGGGCCAGATCCAGCCCCATCTGGGTGACGCCGGAGCGCGACAGCAGCACCGGAATGCCCATCTGCGCCACCTTGATCACCATCTCCGAGGTGAGCCGCCCGGTGGTGTAGAAGATCTTGTCATGGCCAGCCTCGCCGCGCATCCACAGCTCGCCCGCCAGGGTATCCACCGCATTGTGGCGCCCCACATCCTCGACAAAGGAGAGGATTTCGCTGCCGCGACAGATGGCGCAGCCATGCACGGCACCGGCCATCTTGTAGGTTTCGTTATGGGCCGACAGCGCCTTGAGCAGGGCGTAGAGGGTGCTCTGTTTAAGCTCGGGCGCCGTCAATACCACCCCTTCGAGCTTCTTCATCACGCTGCCATACATGGTGCCCTGACCGCAGCCGGAGGTGACCGTCTTCTTCTCCAAGGATTTGTCGAGATCGGCGGCCTGCTGGCTGCTCACCACGGCGGCGGCCTCACTCTCCCAGTCGACGATCACCGACTCGATGGCCGAAATATCCTCGATAAAGCCCTGATTTTTCAGATAACCCAGCACCAGCGCCTCGGGGCGGGCCCCCAGCGTCATCAGGGTTACGATCTCCTTCCAGTTGAGGTAGACCGTCAGTGGCCGCTCACAGGCGATTTGGCGGGTGTTCATCGTGCCCTGTTCATCCATCACCTCGACGGCCATGGTGAGCTGGGCGGCTGCATTGCTTTTGATAAAGGTCGGTGTCATGGGCCCCTCGCGACCGGTTGCCGGGATCTAAGGGGAGGGATACAGCAAGTTTTGTTCCAGATTACTTTGGGCGAGATTCTCTCCATGCGGTTGAGTAGGTTCGAATAGCGGAGCGTATTCGGACGATCGCGAGATTTGCAGCCTTGCACTCGTGCGCATATCGCCGGGTCGTGACGCTATGCTTGGTTTTTCGGCTACGAAAAGAAAAGGGGACGGCCGCTTGGCCTTATTCCACAGTTCATCATTACGCAGCAAGCGGTATCTCCCCGCCGAATTGGTGCGGCATGATTGACCAGTCTCGACAGAAAATGGAGTGACCGGCTAACGGATTTATCGTTTAGCCGTCGGAATGACCGAATCAACCAATCGTCAGATACTCGATCGTCCGAATACGCTCCGCTATTCGAACCTACAGCCCTGTACACTCCCTCCGCTGGCTTGGTGCCAATCCTCATTTTTATAAGAAATGTTTCCAATGGGTCTTGAAGTTCTACCCACACTACCCAATATCTCTTGATGCCGTTCCTACCCTCGGCAAACGCAGAGTTAGGCGTCCCTCATATCAAGGAAAATTGATATGTCGCGACGCAGAAAAGAAAACACAAAAAACAAACAACCCACGACCCGTAAAGGCAAGCATGAAACAGTTCCGACGAGTGATGGACTCACCAGAACCTTTTTAAAAGGTGCGGTTTATCAATTTGGTCGGGAACTCATACGTCTAGCATGGAATTATTTTGTTGGTGTCTGAAGGTCATAGATGTTGCTGTGAGTCCTTGGCAGAACTCATGGTCGAGGAGGTTTTAGCGCCTAGAGCAAGCTGATTATTTGATTTACTACTGACTCCAAGAAAGCTGCATAGTTTTCTTAATAAGGAGGTTCATATGAACCGTTCACATGCATTTGAGTTCGCTTACAACTAACTCACGTTTTACTAGGGGGAACCGCCGATTCCTCCGGTACGAGCTTCATACTGAAGCAGCAGTATGTTGTTTCTAAGGGTAGAGATTTTGCTGACAGGAACGAAGGTGACATTTAAGTGAAACTGGTAGTTATCAAACGTGATGACTGTAGAGCTCCCTTTGACGCTTCTCTCATTGCAGAGGCCGTTGCTAGGGCTGCAGAGTTCATTCGGAACGATAGTGTTCCGATGGGCTTTTTTGTGCCATCACTTGAGGCTATATGTTCATTTAACAATGATCGAACTATCGAGGATCTGGAGCTAGTCCCAAGCATGAAGGGGTGCCCACCTTACCTGTTCAGTTTGGCGAAGCTGCTTAAAGTTTCGTGCAGGCAAGTGAGGCCGCCTTAGTGAATCCCGTAGTTATCAGTTCACGCCCTGTGTGACCGGATACAAATAGTTCAAAATATCTTCTCCGTGGCGAACTAGCCACAGTTCCCTCCCAGCCCTATACCATTTCAAAATTTCAGTTTCCATAACCCAGCCAGTTACACCTAACAAACTGAAAAATTTAATTTATCTTGTACATTGGTCTTACTCCGTATGTTGGGCTTCGCTGCGCTCTGCACCAACCTACGCTAACGCCAACCTACCTCCCGCATGATGCCTAACCCGCAGCAAAGCCCCCATCGGCTACCAAGCCTGCCTTGGCCCCACTCTTGCTAAGTCTTATCCCATTGATGGCCGTGGCCGCCATGAATCTCCTGCTCTGATCTGCCTCGAACTGGGTGGATCACGGGGGAGGGCGGCCCGGCAGAGACCTTCTGATGGGAGCCGTGACAGTGCAAGACACCACCAATACCTTGCCCCCGCAGCGCTGGCTGCAACTGGAGTTAAAGGCCATCGACAGCCAGGTTGGCCGCTGGCAGAGCCGCCGTTTCGAGATAGCGGCGCTCCACCCCGCCGAGCCCGAGGCTGCCGGTGCGCTGCCCCTTACCCTGTTTCGCGATGAGCGGGGGGATTATCGCTTCAATCTGAGCTCCGGCTCGCCCCGCCTCTTTGTCACCGGAAGCCGCGTGGACAGTGGCTTTGTGGCCGATGGCCTGACCCTGAGCCAGACCGTGGCCGCCGCCTATATGGATGGCGAGCGGCAGGTGCTCTCCTGCCCGCTGCCCGACGCGCTGCAAGCCTGGGTGGAGGCCTTTATCGGTCGCCACGGCGAGCTGCTGGAGGCCCGTCGCAAGGGCAAGAAGGGCAAGGGGCGGGCGCAGGATCAGCTGGGAGTCGATAGCCAGGATCAAGCCAGCTGTGGCGCCGTTAAAGCCACCGGCCCCGATGGCCGCGAGCGCGGCAGTGACGCCGGAACCTGTGTCGTAAACAAGGCCGGAAACAGCGCCCATGAGTGAGTTCCTCAAACGCTGGTCATCTCGCAAGAGTGAGGCGCGCAAGCATCAGGTATTGCAGCCACGGGAAGAGGTTAGCCCCGAGGCGGTTGCCGCCCCCATAGAAGGCAGTGGTGAAAGTGAAATCTCAGATACCGCGCTGGATAGCCCCGTAGTCAGCACTGACAAGGGGAGCGGTGAACCCCTTGCCGTTGAGGGGACCGAGAGTGGCGAGGCGCTGCTGAAAACAGCCCATCCGGGCAAGGCCAAGCTCCCCGACAAGGAGGCGCTGCGGGCCATGTTTCGCACCCATAAGCCAGACGGGCTCGACGACTACACCCAGGATTTCAGCCAGCCCGAATTGCTGCCGGCAGCCCTGACCGCCGGGCTGCGCAACTGGCTGGTGGATCAGGTGATCGCCCCGGAGAGCGAATCGGCCAATCCGGCCAGCGGATCCGCTGAACCGGTGGTGCTTGCCAGCGCACCTGCCGCCGACGAGCTGGCTGATAACCATTCTCAAAACCACACCGATGATCGGGACATTTTGGTTTCCTCTGGTGGACAAAATGTCCCAACTAAAGGTGAGGGAATGGAACCCTCAGGATCCTGACTCCCTGTCAGTCACTTTTTTCCCGGGGGAGTTGGCTCGCCTCTTGCTTTCTCTCGGCTTACCAACAAGCGCCCATCCCATGAGGTGACGCGCACAGGAGCGTATGTGAGCACTGAACAAACATTGCCAAATCTGACCCCAAATCTAGCCTCCAATCTTGCCCATGGGGCGGGGGCGGCCGAGCATAACGCGCGCGCTCGCGCCTATGCCCTGCAGCATACGGTCAAGACCGACAACCTGATCCCGGCCACTGTCTCTTACCAGAGTCAGGGGCGCCTGCTGCTGGTCGGCCCGGAGGATCGCATTCGCCGCGCTGCCAGCCTGTTGCCCGCCGGGGTGAAGCCCACTCTGCTGGTGACCGAATCGGTGCATGACGCCGAGGCGGCCGATCTCGAAACCATTTTTGATGCCACCGCATCCCTCGCGGCCCTGACCCTGCGCGAACCGGGCCTGACAGGGTATCTGGGGCAGTTCCAGCTTACCGGCCTCAATGGGCAGGGTGAGCGGGTTAACCTGGCGGCGCTTTGCTTCCCCCAGCAAACGGCTGCTATCAGTGAACAGCCGCGCTTTGATCTGGTGGCCGATCTGGGCCGCGCCCCGCTCTTTGCGCTGGAGCGTCCTCCGGTTGGCTATCTGCATCTGGCTGATGACACCGACTTGGCTGAACGGCTCGCCGAACTCGGTGCGCTGACCGGTATCTTCGACAAGCCGCGCTATTTTCGCCTCGACCCCGAGGCCTGCGCCTTTACCGCCCGCGGCGTGCCCGGTTGCAGCCGCTGCCTCGATGTCTGTCCGACCGATGCCCTCAAGCCCATCAATGGTCGTATCCAGATCGATCCCCATCTCTGTCAGGGCTTTGGTAGCTGCGCCTCTGCCTGCCCGACCGGGGCGATTGCCTATCACCAGCCCGATGCCAACACCAGCGGCGACTACCTGCTGCGCTTGCTCAAGCATTACCGGGAGGCGGGCGGCGAAGCGCCCCAGTTGCTGATCGCCGGTGAAAACGAGCGCGAATGGGTGGAAACGGAACTCACCCGACTGCCAGCCAACTGGCTGCCGATCTGGGTGGAGGAGAGCGCGAGTTTAGGCATCGAGAGCTGGTTCGCCGCACTCTCCTATGGCGCCAGCGCGGTGCGCATGGCGCTCGGTGACGATGCCCCCGCAAGCGTCCGTGCGCTGGTTGAGCGGGAGCTGGCCAGCGCCGCCGTGCTGTTGGCGGGTGCTGGTCTCGCTGCCGATCGCATTGCTCTGTTTGACGCAGATGCTGGTGAGCCTGTTTCCGGCCAGCCCACCGTTGCCCTGCTGGAGAAGCCGCTCAAAGGGGATAAACGGGAGAACCTGTTTGCCGCCTTCGATGCCCTCTGGCAGGCCAACGAAGGGAGCCGTGAGCCGCTGGCGGTGCCCCATGGCGCCCCTTACGGCAGCGTGGAGCTGAAAGACGCAGACTGCACCCTCTGCATGGGCTGCGTGGCGGTCTGTCCGAGCCGCGCCCTGCATGCGGTGGGTCATGCCCCCGGCCTCAACTTTATCGAGCAGGATTGCATCCAGTGCGGCATGTGCGAAAAGGCGTGCCCCGAGCAGGCCATCGTACTGGTGCCTCGCCTGCAACCTGTGCCCGATGCACGCCGCGCCGTCCAGAGCCTCAAAGCCGAAGAGGCTGCCTGCTGCATTCGCTGCTCCAAGCCGTTCGCGCCCGCCTCGATGATCCGCCGCATCCAGCAAAAACTGGCCGGTCACTCCCACTTCCAGAACGAGGCCGCCCAGCGGTTGCTGATGTGTGAGGATTGCCGGGTCAAGGATGTGTTTGCAGCGCTGGCGGCGGATCCCGTCTCCCAGCTCAAGGTATGAGGGGCCAGTGATGAGTGAACAACATAACGAAAAGGCTGGCGAACTGACCATGACCGAACTGGAACAGAGCAGCGCCGATCTCTACGCCCTGCTGGCAAGCCTCTGGCGCGCCGCCCCCCGTGGCGAACAGCTCGCCTGGCTGCAAGGGTTGCAGGCTATGCCGGTCCCCTTTGCCAGAGGACTGGGGCTGGTGCAGCTGGCGGCCAGCAGCCACCACGAAAACGAGCTTGCCGAGGAGTATCAGGATCTCTTTATCGGGCTGGGGCGCGGGGAGATAGTGCCGTTTGCCTCCTGGTATCTCACCGGCTCTTTGATGGAGCTGCCGCTGGCGGTGCTGCGCGCAGATCTGCAGTCCCTCGGTTTCGAGCGCCAGAGCGGAGTGTGCGAGCCGGAAGATCATCTCGCCGCCCTCTGTGAGGTGATGGCGGTACTGATTGGCGAGCAGCACCCGGAGCGCAACCGCTTCTATGAGCGCCACCTTGCCCCCTGGGTACTCGCCTGTTGCCGCGATCAGCAGCAGGCGAAGGGGGGCAGCTTCTACCGGGCGGTCGGGGCCCTTGCCGAAGATTTCTTCAAGCTGGAAAACGAATTGCGCCTGCCGTTTGGCGCTTGCGTGGTGCCGGGCTGAACGCCCTTATCTGCGCATAACAAGAGCTGCACATAACAAAACGAGCAGACGAGATATCCCATTGGACGCGAAGCTGGCGCGCAGGCGCCAGCAAGAACAACAACAGAGGTCACAAGAATGAGCGATGAAAAGCTGAAAGACCCGTCCCGCCGCAATCTGATCAAGGGAGTTGGCGTGGTCGCCACCATAGGCGTATTGGCCGGTGCCACCGGTCGGGTGGTGGGCAAAGAGGTGCTGACCCACGACACCGAGCCTGACAAGGGCTATCGGGAGACCCCCCATGTTCACGACTTTTATCGCACCCTGCGCGGCACCGACTGAGCCGGATCAGTGAAGGAGAACTCATGAAACTGACAAAACGTGCCGAGCAGCCCCAAGTGGGCGAGCAGGGCAATGAGGCCATTCGCGGTCAGGGGCTGACCCGTCGCGCCTTTATGGTCAACTCCGGTCTGGTGGCCGGTGGCGCCGTGGCCGCCGGTTGGCTGGCGCCAGCAATGATGCAGCGGGCCGAAGCCAAAACTGTGGCGGCCGGGGTACCGGTCGAGGTGAAGCGTACCATCTGTTCCCACTGCTCGGTGGGTTGCGGCGTCTATGCCGAGGTGCAGAACGGCGTCTGGACCGGTCAGGAGCCAGCTTTCGATCACCCCTTCAACCTTGGCGGTCATTGTGCCAAGGGGGCGGCCCTGCGCGAGCATGGCCACGGTGAGCGTCGCCTCAAGTACCCGATGAAGCTGGTGGGCGGCAAGTGGCAGCGCATCAGCTGGGATCAGGCCATCGAAGAGGTGGGCAACGAAGTGCTGCGCCTTCGCAAGGAGTCCGGCCCCGACAGCGTCTACTGGCTCGGCTCCGCCAAGCACTCCAACGAGCAGGCCTACCTGTTTCGCAAGATGGCGTCCTTGTGGGGCACCAACAACGTGGATCATCAGGCGCGCATCTGCCACTCCACCACGGTCGCTGGCGTCGCCAACACCTGGGGCTACGGTGCCATGACCAACAGCCTGAACGACATGCACAACAGTAAGTCGATCATGTTTATCGGCTCCAACCCGGCGGAGGCCCACCCGGTCGCCATGCAGCACATCCTGCTGGCGAAAGAGCGCAACGGCTGCAAGATCCTGGTGGTCGACCCGCGCCGCACCCGCACCGCCGCCAAGGCGGACATGTACCTCTCCCTGCGCCCAGGCACCGACGTCGCCTTTATCTGGGGCATGCTCTGGCACATCTTCAAGAACGGCTGGGAAGACAAGGAGTTCATCCGCACCCGCGTCTACGGCATGGACGAGGTGCAAAAAGAGGTGGCGCGCTGGACTCCGGCGGAAGTGGAGCGGGTGACCGGCCTCAATGAACAGCAGGTCTATGGCGCCGCCAAGCTGCTGGCTGACAACCGCCCCGGCTGTGTGGTCTGGTGCATGGGCGGCACCCAGCACACCACAGGCAACAACAACACCCGCGCCTACTGCATCCTCGAACTGGCCCTCGGCAACGTGGGCAAGAGCGGGGCGGGCACCAACATCTTCCGCGGTCACGACAACGTGCAGGGTGCCACCGACTTTGGCGTCACCTCCGACTCCCTGCCCGGCTACTACGGGCTGGAAGAGGGTTCCTGGAAGCACTGGGCCCGGGTGTGGGATGTGGATTACGAGTGGATCAAGGCCCGCTTCGACAACAAGGCCTACAACGGCAAGTTGCCGATGAACAACAACGGCATTCCGGTCTCCCGCTGGGTTGATGGTGTGCTGGAGAATGCCGATCTCATCGAGCAGGGCTCCAACATCCGCGCCATGTTCTACTGGGGCCATGCGGTCAACTCCCAGACCCGCGGCCCGGAAATGAAGAAGGCGATGCAAAAGCTCGACATGATGGTGATTGTCGACCCGTACCCCACCGTCGCCTCGGTGATGAACGATCGCACCGACGGCGTCTACCTGCTGCCGGCCACCACCCAGTTCGAGACCTATGGTTCCGTGACCGCCACCAACCGCTCCATGCAGTGGCGCGATAAGGTGATCGAGCCCCTGTTCGAATCCAAGGTCGACCACGAGATCATGTATCTGCTGAGCAAGAAGCTCGGCTTTGCCGACCAGCTGTTCAAGCACATCAAGGTGGAGAACAACCAGCCACTGCTGGAAGACATCACTCGCGAATACAACCGCGGCATGTGGAGCGTGGGCTACACCGGCCAGAGCCCGGAGCGGCTCAAGGCGCACCAGCAGAACTGGCACACCTTCCACAAGACCAACCTCAAGGCCGAGGGCGGTCCGGTCAGCGGCGAAGTGTATGGTCTGCCGTGGCCCTGCTGGGGCACCCCTGAGATGAAGCACCCCGGCAGCCATATCCTCTACGACACCAGTATTCCGGTGTCGGAAGGGGGTGGCGGTTTCCGCGCACGTTTCGGTATCGAGTATCAGGGCGTCTCGTTGCTCGCCGAAGACTCCTGGCCGAAAGGGAGCGAGGTGGAAGACGGTTATCCCGAGATCACTGCCGACCTGATGAAACAGCTCGGCTGGTGGGATGAGCTGACCGAAGCCGAGAAGAAGGAGGCCGAGGGCAAGAACTGGAAGACCGACCTCTCCGGCGGCATCCAGCGGGTCGCCATCAAGCACGGCTTTGTGCCGTATGGCAACGCCAAGGCGCGCTGCGTGGTGTGGACCTTCCCGGATCAGGTGCCCAAGCACCGCGAGCCGCTCTACACCCCGCGCCGCGACTTGCTGGCTGACTACGCCACCTGGCCTGATTCGAAGAGCCTGTGGCGCCTGCCGACCCAGTACGCCTCGGTGCAGGAGAAGGATGTCAGCAAGGAGTTCCCCATCATCCTCACCTCGGGCCGTCTGGTCGAATACGAGGGGGGTGGCGATGAGACCCGCTCCAACCCCTGGCTGGCTGAATTGCAGCAGGAGATGTTTGTCGAGATGAACCCGGCGGATGCCAACGATGTCGGCGTGCGCGATGGTCAGGATGTGTGGGTCGAGGGGCCGGAAGGGGGCCGGGTCAAGGTGAAGGCGCTGGTGACCCCGCGGGTCAAGCCGGGGCTCGCCTTTATGCCGTTCCACTTCGGCGGCCACTTCGAGGGCAAGGATCTGCGATCCAAATATCCGGAAGGGTCTGACCCCTATGTGCTGGGGGAGTCGGTCAACATAGTCACCACCTATGGTTATGATCCGGTCACCCAGATGCAGGAGACCAAGGTCACCCTGTGCCGTTTTCGCAAAGTAGGAGCCTGATCCCATGGCCAGAATGAAATTCATGTGTGACACCAAGCGCTGCATCGAGTGCAACGGCTGTGTGACGGCGTGCAAGAACGAGAACGACGATGCCCTCGAGTGGGGCATCCAGCGCCGCCGGGTGGTGACCCTCAACGACGGCCTGCCGGGTGAGACCTCCATCTCCGTCGCCTGCATGCACTGCACCGACGCCCCCTGCATGGCGGTCTGCCCGGCCGACTGCTTCTATCACACCGACGACGGCATCGTGCTGCACAACAAGGATCTCTGCATCGGTTGTGGCTACTGTCTGTTTGCCTGCCCGTTCGGGGCCCCCCAGTTCCCGAAGACCGCCGCCTTTGGCGATCGGGGCAAGATGGACAAGTGCACCTTCTGCGCCGGTGGCCCGGAAGAGGATCACAGCGAGGCGGAGCGCCAGAAGTACGGTGCCAACCGCATCGCCGAGGGCAAGCTGCCGATGTGTGCCGAGCTCTGCTCTACCAAGGCGCTGCTGGCAGGGGATGCGCAGGTGATCTCCGACATCTTCCGCGAGCGGGTTGCCTATCGCGGTGCTCCTCATGCTGCTTGGGGGGCTGATGAACAGGCGCTCTATCGCGACGCCAGCAAACCTCACGATGGCAGAGGCAAGGGGCTCAAGCTTGGCAAGCAGGAGGATGGCCAATGAGACACTGGCTGACAGCGCTGCTGACGGCCTTGCTGCTGTTCAGCGCGCCCGGCTTCGCTGATGCGCAGAAAGAGGCGGTCGGCTTTGCCGGCGCCGACTACTGGCGGGCGGTGAAGGATGGGCAGGAGGGGGTGACCACCTCCCGCTCGCCGGAGCACGGAGTGCTTATCTCGGTGCCGGGCCAGCTCTGGTTCGAGGTGAAGACCAAGTGGGTGTCGCCGCTCGGTGCCATCGCCATTTTCGGGTCGCTCGCCATGTGTGGCCTGATGTACCTGGTGGTGGGGCAGACCAAGCTCTCCAAACCGCGCACCGGGCGCAAGCTCAAGCGCTGGAGCAGGCTCGATCGGGCGCTGCACTGGACCACGGCGGCCATGTTCCTGACCCTCTCCGGGTCGGGGCTGGCCATCATCTACGGCAAGTATTTCATCAAGCCGGTGGTGAGCCTCGGGGTGTGGGAGAACTGGATCTGGTTTGCCAAGGTGTTCCACAACTACGTGGGGCCGCTCTTCTTCCTCTGCCTGATGGGGGTGCTCATCAAGTGGTTCCGCCACAACATCGTCAACATGGTGGATGTGCAGTGGTTCATGAAGTTTGGCGGCATGCTCGGCAAGCACAAGGGAAGTCACCCCTCGGCGGGCTTCTCCAACGGCGGCGAGAAGGCGATCTTCTGGCTGCTGATCTGGTTTGGCGGCATTGTGGTGGCGACCGGGTTGTTCCTCGACTTCCCCATCTTCGGCCAGCTGCGCCGCCAGATGGAGTGGGCCAGCTTTATCCATATCGTAGGCGCCTTGATCCTTATCTGCGGCTTCATCTTCCATATCTACATGGGCCTGTTCCAGTTGGAAGGGGCGCTGGAGGGGATGGTGACCGGCGAGGTGGACGAGACCTGGGCCAAGGAGCACCACGACCTCTGGTATGAGGAGGTGAAACACACCCTCGATGAGCCCAAGGCGGGCAAATCAAGCTGATGGTCGACAAAGAGTAAAGAGAAGGGGCGCTGCGGCGCCCCTTTTGATGGCGGGTCTATCGTGATGGCAAATTGATTGAGCGATGCTGCAAACGGTGATGGTTTTTTGGGCCACCTTGAGCAACAGTAACAGGGGTTCCATTCACACAAGGATGACAAATGATGAGAAAAACATGGCTGGCAGCGGTATGTGCATCTGCGCTCTTCGGTGGTATTGCGGGCGTGGCGCAGGCGGCTGACGGGATCAAGACCCAGCAAGTGCAGTTCAAGAAGGGGGAGTCAGGGGCGACTATCAACGGCACCATTCAGGGTAGCCAGACCCTCGATTACAAGCTGACGGCCAACAAGGGCCAGAGCATGGTGGTGATCCTGACCGGCAAGCCCTACTTCAATATTCTGCCGCCGGGCAGCAAGGGGGAGGCGATGTTTATCGGTTCTACCGAAGGGAACAACTTTGAGGCGACCCTGCCCGCCAAGGGCACTTATACCATTCGGGTCTACCAGATGGGGGCGGCCGAGAGCAGCAAGGCCAAGACGCCGTTCAAGCTGGAGGTGGGCATCAGCGGCTAATGCCAGCAGCTGACAAGCATCACAGAGGTGGCGGCCACAAAGGGCCGCCACCGTTGTTTTATCCCCTCTGTTTTTGCCTCGCCAAGGTTAATAGTCCCCCCGGGCCAGCCGCTCGAAGTAGCCCTGATAGCGCCCGCTGGCGATGGCCTGCTGCAACTGCTGATTGAACTGATCCCGCAGTTTGGCTGAATCGGGCATTTTGCGCGGGAACATCACGAAGCTGTCGTTGCGCAGAAAAGGGGTCTGACTGTGGGTGATGAGTGCCGCGCTGGCGGGGTCGAGCTGGCTCTGCAACTCGGCCAAACCGACTCGCAGCTCTTGCGGATAGAGGTCGATCCGCCCGCGCAGCAGCTTGCCGAAATTCTGCTTCACGTCGGTGACTTTCTGTTGGGTTACCTTGCCATCGGCCACCATCTTGTCCAGCTCGGGCCCGTAGCTATAGGCGATATCGCCCCCCAACCGCATACCGATGATCTGCTCAAGGCGCTCGGCTTGCAGCTGCCGTGATTTGAGGGAGAAGAAGACAAACTGCTCCTGCAGCACCGCTTCGCTGAACAGAAAATCCAGCTCCCGCTCCGGTTTGTGCATCCAGACGGCGGTGGCATCGTAGAGCTGGCTGTTGGCCGCCAGCGAATAGACCCGACCCCAGGGTGCGAAGTGGAACTTCACCTGATAGCCCGCCTCCTTGAACAGATCGCTGATGAGGTGGGCCACTGGACCGTGCTGTTTTGACTGCTCGGAGACGAAAGGGGGCCATTCACCCACGATGATGTTGAGCACCCGGCCCGGTGCGGCGAGAGCCGACTGGCAGGCCAGAAACAACCACAGAGCAAGCAGCGGGATCAGGCGCATGGCAAGAAGAAGGGGGCGCAGGCTGGCAGAGGCGAGGGCATCAGGTCACTCCCGGCTGTGATGCGGTGAAAGGGGCTGGGTTGCCCGCAATGCTAACATGAGTCTCATTCCTTGCCGTGGATATTTGTCTCGCCGGGGTCGCCGGGCGCCTATTTTGGCCGCAGGGTATGCCCAAGCTCACAAAACCGATCGAGTAAACGTCATATGATTGATTTCATTATGAGTCTTGCTCTCCTGCCGAACGGCAATTTCACGTAAATCAAAGAGAATGACTATGGCTACCGGACAATATCTGCTGTGGAAAGATGCACAGGGACAGGATTTTCGCCCCGTTGCACTGACCGGCACTGATCTGCTTAACAATCGATACCTCAACAAGGGCACGGCCTTCACCGAACAGGAGCGGGCCGATTTTGATCTCGATGGTTTGCTGCCGCCTCAGGTGCAAACTTTTGAAGCCCAGCTCGAGCGAGTGTATGAGGGGTTCAAGAGCGCTTGCAGCGATATCGAGAAGTACCAGAACCTGCGTGCCCTGCAGGATCGCAACGAAACCCTGTTTTATGCCCTGTTGTCACGCCATGTGGAGGAGATGACTCCCTACATCTATACCCCGACCGTGGGCAAGGCGTGCCAGGAGTTCAGCCACCGCTTCCAGAAGCCGCGCGGCCTCTACATTACCCCGGACAACGTGGATGACATGGGCAGTCAGGCCCGCCACTTCGATGCCAAATCGATCCGCATCATAGTCGTCACCGACAGCCAGGGCATTCTGGGGATCGGCGACCAGGGTGTTGGCGGCATGGGCATCCCCATCGGCAAGCTGGCGCTCTATACCCTGGGGGCCGGTATTCACCCCGCCTGCTGCATGCCCATCGCGCTGGATGTGGGCACCGACAACCAGAAACTGCTCGATGACCCCATGTATCTGGGCCGCCCCCACAAGCGCATTCGCGGCAAGGAGTACGAAGAGTTCATCGACAAGTTTGTGCAGGGGGTCAAGCGCCACTTCCCCAACGCCGTGCTGCAGTGGGAAGACTTCAGCAAATCCAACGCCTTCAACAATCTGGCCCGCTACCAGCAGTCACTGCCGTCATTCAACGATGACATTCAGGGCACCGGTGCTGTGGTGCTGGCCGGTATCATCGGCGCGGTCAAGGTCAAGGGGGAGACCCTGGGCCAGCAGAACTATCTGGTCTATGGCGCAGGCGCCGGCGGGGTTGGTGTCGCGGATCAGATCTGCGCGGGGATGATCCGTGAGGGGATGGATCCGCAGGCGGCCCGCGATCGCATCTACATTCTGGATACCCAGGGGCTGGTGTGCGACAACCGGGACGGGCTCGATGAGTACAAGCGTCGCTACGCCAAGCCGGGGCTGCTGCTGGCCGGTTGGGACACCGAGGTGCCCGGCAAGGCCAATCTGGCCGATGTACTGCGTCATGTGCCCATTACCGTGTTGCTGGGTACCAGCGGCTCGGGCGGGGCCTTCCAGGAAGAGCACATCCAGCTGATGCTGCAGCATTGCGAGCGCCCCATGGTATTCCCGCTCTCCAACCCCACCGCCAACTGTGAAGCGCTGCCGGAAGATATCTACCGCTGGAGCAAGGGCAAAGCCATCGTTGCAACCGGTAGTCCGTTCAAGGATGTGAGCTACGAAGGGCAGGATTTTCGGGTCGGGCAGGGCAACAACGTCTTTATCTTCCCCGGTGTAGGTCTGGCGGCCATCGTCAGCCAGCTCCGCGAGATCACACCCGATGTCTTCACTACTGCCGCCTTTGCGCTGGCCGAGTGCGTGAGTGAGGTGGATCTGGCGAAAGGGGCCGTGTATCCCCGCATTCGCGAGCTGCGCAGCATCTCGGTGCATGTGGCGACCGCAGTGCTCAAGGATATCGTGCGCCGGGATCCCTCCCACCCGCTGATCGGTCAGGATCTGCAGCAGCATATCCTCAACCACATGTGGGAGCCGGTTTACCTGCCCTATCGTCGGGTATAACCGCGTATTCACCACCCGGATAACGGGTCGGTAAAGATGACAAGGGGGTAGCGCTGCTACCCCCTTTCGTTTACCCCGTGGCATTCACTAAGTTCGCAATGGTCGCCAGCGCCCTTGCTGATTGCGACAGGCGGTATCCTGCCACTGCTGGCTCGCCTTGCCGATATAGAGTTGCTCGCGATAGTCGCGACACCACTCCCCGCTGGTATGGCGGAAGGTGCGTAGCGGGGTGACGCTACCCGAGTGACGGTTAGCCGGATTGAACCAGGTGAGGCTCTGCCCTTTGGTGCGGGTTTCCAGCGCCTTGGCAAGGGCCTGATTGGCCAGTTGAACATCTGCCTTATCCATTTGATGGTAAAGCGGCGGAGTGTCGACCGTGGCGCAGCCAGCGAGGCCGAGCAGGAGGAGTGTTAGTAGATAACGCATCATGGTTGCCCCTGTTGGCGAAAACCGTTGTCAAGCAGAGCACGCTCCTGCTCATCGGTAAGCACTTGCTGGCGATCATCGACCGTGCCATCACCTCTTAGTTTGTTGCCGTTGGCATCTACAGCATCCACGCCGTTGTCATCGATGGTTCCATCACCCCTGAGCTTGTTGCCGTTGGCATCGACGGCATCCACGCCGTTGTCATCGACTGTACCATCACCCTTGAGCTTATTGTCGTTGGCATCGACGGCATCCACGCCGTTGTCATCGATGGTGCCATCACCCCTGAGCTTGTTGCCATTGGCATCGACGGCATCCACACCGTTGTCATCGACCGTGCCGTCACCTCTGAGCTTGTTGCCATTGGCATCGACGGCATCCACGCCGTTGTCATCGATGGTTCCATCACCTCTGAGCTTGTTGCCGTTGGCATCGACCGCATCCACACCGTTGTCATCAACGCCATTGCCAAACCCGCGGCCACCCCCATGGCGTTCTCCCCCTGCATGTTTTTCTCCACCAGCATGCCGTTCACCTCCACCATGCTGCTCTCCGCCGGCATGCTCGCCCTGGCCGCCACTGTCATCGCTGCCCCCATCGCTGTCGCTGCCACCGCCGCTGTCGCTGCCACCGCCGCTGTCGCTGCCACCGCCGCTGTCGCTGCCACCGCCGCTGTCGCTGCCACCGCCGCTGTTGCTGCCTCCGCCGCTGTTGCTGCCTCCACCACTGCTGCTGCCCCCACTGCCACCATCGCCATCTTTGTTGTGAACGATCAGCTCATTGGCGATGTAGCTGTGGCTGCCATCGAGCAGCAGATTGAAGAGTGCGGTAGTGGGAGGCGCCTCGATCCAGCAGAGTGACTCAACCAGCAGTAATTCCGGCTGGGGTTGCAGGGCCAGATTGCCCGTCACCATGGCAGGTGCCGGGCGACACATTATCTGCATGCCGGTAAATAGCGGCAGCACCGCCAGTTGCGGGTTTTCGGTTCGGGTCATGGCTGGTGAGATGGCCGCCCAGCCCCGCGTGGTCAGCAGAGGGTGCTCAGCGGTAAAGAATGGGAGCAAATGGTTGATCCCGTAGAGTCTGCGCTTGCCCAGTATGACCCGTTCGACCGCCAGGATCCGGTTACTGCCGCCGTGCTGATCCAGCACTCGTTCACCGACCCGGAGCGTCTCTATGGGGCGGGTGGAACCATCGGCCATCGTGATGCGAGTGCCGGCGATAAAGCAGGACTTGGCATAGGCCTGATTCATTTGCCACTCATTGTGGGCGAAATCATAACTGAACGGGTTTGCAAACAGGGCGAGTGCGATGGCCGAGCCGATCAGCAATCTGCGCTGGCTGGCCTTGAATGGGGGCTGTGACATGGGGACTCCTTGTCCATCTTGATTCACAGGATCCATTATAGAGCGCCCCCTGGTGGCGGCATTTTTGACCATGAACACAATAAACATGATGGAAAAACGATTGGCGTTCGTCACAATAATGCGTAAAATCGCATACTCGATGCTTGTAGCAACGAATCCTGCCTAAAAAGCCAGTTTCATGCCCTTCCCAAGCAGTAAAAGGTAACAAATGACGCATTTGTGTTCATTTCGCGCCTTGAAAAAGTCTTGTGATAACTGAAAAGTGATAAATATCCCCATCAGTTATCAAAAAATTAAGGACATCCATGTTTTCCTTAGTCAAGCAAAGTGTCGCCGGGCTGCAAATCCTGTTTGTCGCCTTCGGCGCCATGGTTCTGGTGCCCCTGCTCACCGGACTGAACCCCTCCATGGCCCTGCTTGGCGCCGGTGTGGGCACCCTGTTGTTCCAGCTCTGCACCCGCCGTCAGGTCCCGATTTTCCTCGGTTCCAGCTTTGCCTTCATCGCCCCCATCATCTACGCCACCCAGACCTGGGGATTGCCATCCACCATGTTTGGCCTGTTTGCCGCCGGTTTCATGTATTTCATTCTGGCTGCGCTGATCCGGGCAAAAGGGATGGGGTTTGTGCACAAATTGCTGCCCCCGGTGGTGATTGGCCCGGTGATCATGGTCATCGGTCTTTCTGTGGCGCAGGTTGCCTGCAACATGGCGATGGGCCGTGCCGGTAGTGAGCAGGTAGTACCTGCGGGGACTGCGTTGACGCTGGCCGGTATCTCGCTGGCGGTCACCCTGATTGCAGCTGTGTTCTGCAAGGGGTGGATCAAGCTGATCCCCATCCTGTGCGGCGTGATTGCCGGTTATGTCTCGGCGGTGTTCATGGGCCAGGTGAGTTTCGATGGCATGGTGAACGCCCCCTGGCTGGCGCTGCCCCACTTCGAAACCCCGGAGATCAACTGGGCTGCTGCGTTGTTCATGTTGCCGGTAGCCATCGCCCCCTGTATCGAGCATATCGGTGGCGTGTTGGCGATTGGTGGCGTGACTGGCAAGGATTACACCAAGGATCCGGGTTTGCACCGTACGCTGGCTGGTGACGGTATCGGCGTCTGCTTTGCCGGTTTCATCGGTGGCCCACCCGTGACCACCTATGCCGAAGTGACCGGTGCCGTGATGATCACTCGCAACTTCAATCCGGTCACCATGACCTGGGCTGCGGTGTTTGCCATCATTCTGGCCTTCTTCGGCAAGTTCAATGCGCTGCTCACCTCCATCCCGATGCCGGTGATGGGCGGTATCATGCTGCTGCTGTTCGGATCCATCGCTGCCATCGGTCTCAAGACGCTGGTGGAATCCAAGGTGGATCTGGGACTGTCACGCAATATCGCCATCGTCGCCGTGACTCTGACTGTCGGTGTCGGTGCGCTGGAGATGAAGATTGGCGACTTCGCGCTGGCCGGCGTTGGTCTGGCCTCTGTTGCCGCCATCCTGCTCAACCTGATCCTGCCTGCGCACTCCGAAGAAGGTGTGATGGACGCGGCCAAGGACTGAGTTTCACCAGACGTTCATTGTTGATTTGGAGAAGGCCACCTTGCGGTGGCCTTCTGTTTTTCGGGTATCTAGCGCAACTTTTCGGCTCGGCGGAGCTCATCTGGAATCTAATCTGGAAGCAGATGAGGGGGTTAGCATTCTCATTTGACGTATCTCTTTTCGTGACCTTAGCTAAAGGACAGGTTTGGCTCTGAGGTCTTCTCGAGCAGTATGGGAAAATGGATGTTGGCGTTTTATATCATTTCTCTCCCAGACCCCTGTCATAAAACGATGCGCTTCTTCTTTGGCACGGCGCTGTTGTATGGCAGAGGCTTATCCGCCCCACTCCGCACACCCCTTATGCTGCCCTGGCATGTTTCCACCTCGATTTGTTGTGAGCCTCCCTCGCCGGTTGCGTTTCGTTGCGCACAGGCAAAATCCGGATCTGTTTGCTGCTGCACATGGGTGGGCGGCGAGCCGTGAAAGCCGGCATGACCCCAGTGGGTCAGACGTGCACCGCCATCGATAACGGCGGATGTTCAGGGATGAATGGCAAGCAAAGCGAGGTTGCAATGAACTATCAACTGCTGTGGAAAAGTGCAATTTTTTCAGTCTCTTCCATGATGGCTATAAGCGCTGTTCAGGCTGCGCCACTGAATGTGATGACCGAGGATTACCCGCCATTCAACATGCAGGGAGAGGGGGGCAAGATTGTCGGGCTGTCGACCGAGGTGGTCGAAGAGCTGTTCAAGCGTGCTGGGGTCGAATACAAGCTGACCCTGATGCCTTGGAAACGGGCGTACGAAGATACCCTCGGCACCCCCAATACCGCCCTCTACTCCACGACCCGCACTCCGGAGCGTGAAGCACTGTTCAAGTGGGTAGGGCCGCTGGTCAATAACAACTGGGTGTTCTTCTCCAGCTCGACCGCCAATATTTCGGTCAAGTCGCTGGAAGATGCCAAGCAGTATTCGGTGGGTGGCTATAACGGCGATGCAGCCGCCGAATATCTCAAGGCCCAGGGATTTGCCAAGTTGCAGCTAGCTGCCAACGATACCGCCAACGTGAAGAAACTGGAGGCGGGCCGCATCGATCTCTGGGCTACCGGCCAGTATCTGGCGCCCTATCTGGCCAGCAAGGAGAAGGTGGCCTCACCCAAGCCGGTCTTCGTGTTCAAGGAAACCCAGATGAGCTTGGCGTTTAACAAGGATACGCCCGATGAGCTCATCACCAAGCTCAACGAGATCCTCGCTGCCATGAAGGCGGATGGCACCATCGACAAGATCAATGCCAAGTACCAGTAACAGTACCAATAGCAAGTGCCGCTCAATGGCATTGCGCCGGCTGCCGTAAAACCGGGAGGAAACCATGGATTGGAAAAGTCTGACGTTCAGGATTGCCGTGTTGACCTCCCTGTCGGTGAGTCTGCTACTGGTGTTGTTTGGCGGTTACAACTACAACGCCGTCAGGGCGGAGAGCTACAGCAAACAGAGTGCGCTGGTCGAGCAGGCCATCGGCCGACTGCAGCTCTCCCTGCCCGGCCCGCTGTGGAATTATGAATCGGCCTTCATCGAGGCATCGCTCAAGTCCGAGCTGGCGGCCGATATCCTGAGTGCTTTGCTGGTGGTCAACAAGGACAAGCTGGTAGCCGGGTTTGCCCGTGACTCGGCGGGGGACATTGCCCCCGTGACAGCCATGCCTGCCGATGTGTCTGCCTACGGGGGATATGATCTGGTCTATGACGACAGCGGCCAGAAAAACACCGTGGCCCGATTGCTGGTGCAAACCAGTGATGCCGCCATTCAGGCCCAACTGCGCCAGCAGTTGATCACCACCGTCTGGCAGATCCTGGTGCTCGATCTCTGCATCATCGCCCTGTTGATGGTGCTGATTCATCGCAATGTGCTGAGACCACTTCACCAGATGAATCAGGCGGTGTTCGATCTGGCCAAAGGAGAGGGGGATCTGACCCGGCGTCTGAAGATCAGCCGCCAGGATGAGATGGGCGCGCTGGCCACCAACATCAACCACTTTATTGCCAAGTTGCAGGAGATGGTGGCAGAGATCAACGAGCTCTCTGCCGGTGTGTTACAAACCGCCGAACTCTGTGACTCCCTCTCGGCAGATACCCGGGTAGGCAGTGACGCCCAGCAATCCGAGCTGGATCAGGTCGCCACCGCCATTACCGAAATGAGTCAGGCAGTGCAGGAAGTGGCTGGCAATGCGGTGAAAACCTCTGGCGCTACCGATGAGGCCAACCTCTATGTGGAGCAGGGTTACAATCTGGCGGGCCATGCCAATGAGGCCATCCATCAACTGGTGGGGGAGGTGGAGCGAGTCGCCACCCTGATGCGCACCCTTTCGACCGAAAGCAGCAGCATTGGCACCATCATCGAGGTGATCAACGGCATTGCCGAGCAGACCAATTTGCTTGCCCTCAACGCGGCCATCGAGGCGGCGCGGGCGGGTGATCAGGGGCGCGGTTTTGCGGTGGTGGCGGATGAGGTGCGCACCTTGTCGGGCCGTACCCGCCAGTCGACGGAGGAGATCAGTGCCAGTATCAAGCGGTTGCAGCAAGCGACCCAGAATGTCGGTGCCGGCATGCAACAGAGTCAGGAGAAGGCATCCCGCGCCGGCATCGAGGCGGCAGATGTGCAGATATCGGTGGAGAAGATTAAAAATCAGGTCAGCCTGATCCGCGAGATGAACATGTATATCGCCCAAGCATCGGAAGAACAACACTCGGTGGCGGAGGCGGTCAGCCACAGCGTCAACCGGATTGCGACGCTCAACAGCGAGAGTGCGGCCAGAGTGGTACAGGTTGCCGAAGCCAGCAGCGATCTGCGGCAGCTGTCGGCCCAGCTCGACACCCTGCTCAAGCAGTTTCGGGTCTAGTCAGTTCACTTCGCCCCGTTGGATCATCCTGCGGGGCAGGTAAGGTTCCCTTTATTGTGAGGCGCTGCGAGATGTTGTGAGGGGCAAGGGGCCTTGTCCGACAGCGCTGGACGCATATTTTCATTTTCCCCGCTCATGCCTGTCTGCATCTATTGTGTCGCTGATCCCGACCCTTTAGAATTTCGTTTAATTACAGCAAGTCCTGAGCCGCCATCTGGCTTTATCAGGTGTGGAATCCCATCTTCTTCATGATGAATGCAAATAACAGGTGGTTGGTATGACGGGGGTTGCGCCAGGCAATAACATATCAGCCTATCACTTCGGTGATTATGTCTTTGATGTCAAAAGGCGAGAGCTGATCTTCTGTGCCGACAAGGACAACTTGCAAAGCGCCCGGGTGGTGCGCTTGTCATCCGCAGAGAGCCTCATTTTCAGCTATCTGCTCGATCACCATGACGAGGTGTGCGACAAGGATCTGTTGCTTGATATCGGCTGGTTGGGTCGCCCCATCAGCCCCAACTCCCTGAACGTGGCCATCGCCAATATTCGCCGCCACTTCGCCTCATCCCCCCAGACGCTGGATATCAGAAGTACCCCGAAAAAAGGGTACTCCCTGCATCTTAACTGCAAGATGAAGAGCTATTACGGCAAGGCACTGCCAACAGAGAGTGAGCCCTTGCCCGAGCCGATGAGCGAGACCACGCCTGCAGCGGCTGCGCAGCCACAGTCGACACCACCAAGTTCTGACCCCGAGGTCATCAAAGAGCCTGCTGCTCCCCGTTCTTTTGGTGAGCGCGCCAAACTTGCCTTTCTGAGCGGTATCGGGCGACCAATGCTGGCAAGGGGCCTGATATACGTCAATCTGCTACTGGTTGTGCTGGTGGCGTTTGTCGCCAGCTATCTCCATTTCGAGTGGCTCCATGTTCACTGCACCGATTCGCCGACCGGCGTTGTTTGCCAGATGGAGGCACGGAGCGACGTGCGACCAGTCAAGCCGGCATCGCTGGTGCTGGTCTCCGGCCACCAGGTTCGCGTGCTCTCCTATAAAGAGCTCGAAAAAACGCTGTAAGGGATCTCTGATGAAACGAACGCTGAAAAATACCTTGCTGCTGTTGCCACTGCTTGTCGTGCTGCTGTTTGTGGTCGGGATGTTTATCAACAGTCTGGGCTGTCATTACGACCTGAAAATGTCGGCCAATGGAGTCAACTATCACGGGGTGTGCCGCTGGGGCAAAATCACCGTGATCGAAGAGGAGGAGGCGACCAGGGAGAAGTGGCGAGTGACCGGTTTTCAACTGACCTTCTTCAACCAGCTTGTTTACCTCATCGACAGTCGTACCCAATTGCACGAATCGGGTAACGATGACTCCTATCTCAATGAGTACAACCTGATCCAGTCGCAATATGCGCTGGTCAACTATGCCTGGGTGCCGCTGACTGAAAACAAGGTGGCGATCTTCCAGCGCGATCCGGTGCACGAGGTCGTGATTGCTCAGCGAGATGGCTGGTTCGATCTCTACCGCTGGTTCTTCCCCCCGGCACCGCTGGTGCCTGTTCAACCACAAAGCGCAGGTGCCGGGCGCCCCGCTAGTTTCTAAGCAATTTGCACCAGGGGCCGGTGACCTCGCAGTGGCCTGTCTCATCACTGTTTTGCCAGCCCAGCCGATGGTAGAAGGCTACTGCCGCCGTGTTGCGGGTCGCAACCTTGAGCGAGCCGTGCGGCGAATCAGCGAGGCCCCGCTCCAGCAGGGCGCGCCCTATCCCCTGACCGTGCCAGTCGCTTGACACATAGAGGTGATGGACGAAGTGATCGGGCTGCCAGATGGCGATAAAGCCGCAGATATTGCCCCCCTGTTCGGCTACCCACACCTGTTCACCTTTGGTCTGTTCCTCGAAATCCTCGAGTTGGAAACGGGCGGGATCGACCCAGTGAAAGGTGTGGCGGCGGCTCTTTAAAAACAGCCGGGCCAGTTGGGGAATGTCGTGTTCTTCCATGAGCCGGATCATGATGCCCTCCCGGATCAAGCTAATGTTCATTGAGGCAGTTGCACAGAGGCAGGTTAATTGATGCAAATGACAAGGGTGTGATTAAGCACTGTCCATTGTATTTGCCATGGGGCTATACTGCCGGAGTCCCTTGTATGGATGGCTTGAGGATCGCTGATTTATGGACAATAAACTGATTGAAGGCAACATTTTTGTTCCGGCGCACATAGACGATGTCTGGCACGCCTGGACTACCGAAAGCGGTCTGCGCAGTTTTCTGGCTCCCGAATGTTTGATGGTGGCCGAACCGAATGGTCCTTTCGAGATCTACTTCAGGCCTGATGCCCCGCTGGGTGAACGTGGCAGCGAAGGGTGCCGGGTCATGGCCGTCATGCCCTATGACTTGCTCAGTTTCAGCTGGAATTTCCCACCCAGCCTGCCCCATATCCGCCAGCAAAAGACCCAGGTTTGCCTGCGCTTTGTGCCGGAAGGGCAGGGCACTCGCCTCTACTTCCTGCAGAGCGGTTGGGCCAATGATCCGGATTGGGATCAGGGTTATGCCTATTTTCGGGAAGAGTGGCTGGAGACCAGCCTGCCACGGTTGCAGTATCGTTTTACCCACGGACCCATCGACTGGAACAATCCCCCCGACAAGGCGCAGCTGAAGGCGTTGGCCCAGTAATCCCGGATATCAGACATAAAAAAAACCGGCCAAAAGGCCGGTTGAAACAGTTCAGGCTTGTCAGGTGACAAACGTATCCAGCGGATGAGAGTCGCTTTCCACTCCTTGTGAAGCACAACACTCTTGGTTACGTGCGGCTACTTTATGCCATTCACACTGAATCGAGGCTGAACCATGGATGATCCCGCCTCGTTCCCCTCTTCAATCAGATAGTGATCCCCATCGACTGGCGCAAGTAAGCGCCCGCACCGAGCAGCCCCGGCCCTTCATGGGTGATCAGAAACACCGGGATCTCCTTGAGGTAGGACTTGAAGCGCCCCTTGTCTTCAAAGGCGACCCGGAAACCGGAACCGGTAAAGAACTCCTGGAAGCGCGGCACTATGCCGCCTGCGATATAGACGCCGCCAAAGGTGCCCATATTGAGGGCCAGATTGCCGGCAAAGCGGCCCATCAGCACGCAAAACAGGCTCAGGGTGCGACGGCAATCGAGGCACTCCCCGGCCAGTGCGCGCTCGGTAATGTCTTTGGGGGCAAACGGCTCTGGCTCGCGGCCATCGGATTTCACCAGCCCGCGATAGAGATTGACCAGGCCCGGGCCGGAGAGGAAACGCTCTGCCGAGACATGGCCCAATTCGCCTCGCATCACCTGCAGCACCGCATCTTCCTCTTCGGTGTTGGCAGCAAAATCCACATGACCACCTTCACCCGGCAGGCTCAACCACTGCTCACCCGCCTTGACCAGATGGGCGACCCCAAGGCCGGTGCCCGCACCATAGATGGCGATGGGCTTGCCCGCTACCGGCGCGGCGCCGCCAAGCTGGATGCGATCCGATTCAGTCAATACCGGCACCGCCATCGAGACCGCAGTAAAGTCGTTGATCACTTGCAGGCGTGCCAGCCCGAGATTGCTCTGCATCTCGCTGATGGAGAACTCCCAGCTGTGGTTGGTCATGGCAACCCAGTCACCGTTGATGGGGCAGGCGATGGCGATGCAGGCTTCAGCCACCTGAACCTTGTGTTCCTCCAGATAGAGGCGTACCACGGCTTCAAGGCTGGGATGGGCCAGACCTGAGTAGGTCTTTGCCTGAGAGATAGTACCGGTGGCCAGCTCACACAGGGCCAGACGCGCATTGGTGCCGCCGACATCGCCGACCAGCGCATGGGTATGCTGCATAACAACTCCTTCGTTACAGGATGGGGACGACTCTGGTGTCCCGAGATTATTGTTGGATTATGACGGCCCATTCTATCCGAGCTCAGGCTTGCTCACCCGCCGGATCGATACAAACGTGCGCCTGCTCACAGTGTTGTTGCTTTGCAACATTTGTAAGCGCTTTCATGGCAAGGTGACGTTTTGTAACGAAAAGTACGAAATAATTAGAGATGAGTCATACTTTGTATGGCAGGCGTTAGTTGCGATAACCGCTTGTCTTGTATAGTCCTTAGCTTGAATGGAAACTTGCTTAGCCGTAGATTGAGTGCAAAGACACTGAAGCTAAATTACAAAAACGCCTGGTGGTGATGATGAATACCCTTGATAAAATTACGAACAACTTGGAAAGTTTCAGTAAATCAGAACGCAAGGTTGCCGAGGTGATCCTGGCGTCTCCCCAGACCGCCATCCACTCCAGCATCGCTGCTCTGGCCAAGATGGCCGACGTCAGTGAACCGACCGTCAACCGCTTTTGCCGCCGTCTCGATACCAAGGGCTTTCCTGATTTCAAACTCCATCTGGCCCAGAGCCTGGCCAATGGCACCCCTTACGTCAATCGTCATGTGGAAGCGGAAGATGGGCCGGGTACCTATACCGCCAAGATTTTCGAATCCACCATGGCCTGTCTGGATGCCGCCAAAAACAGCCTGGATATCTCTGCCATCAACCGCTGCGTCGATATCCTGACCCAGTCCAAGAAGATCAGCTTCTTCGGCCTTGGCGCCTCCTCCGCCGTTGCCCGCGATGCCCAGAACAAATTCTTTCGCTTCAACATTCCGGTAGTGAGCTTTGACGATATCGTCATGATGCGCATGAGCTGCATCAACAGCAGCGAAGGGGATGTGGTGGTGCTGATTTCCCACACCGGCCGCACCAAGGCGTTGGTCGAGATCGCCGCGCTGGCTCGCGAGAACGACGCCACCGTGATCGGCATGACCGCCAAGGACTCCCCGCTGGCCCGCGAGTGCAATCTGGTGCTCTCCATGGATGTGCCGGAAGATACCGATGTCTATATGCCGATGGCATCCCGCATCGCCCAGCTGGCGCTGGTGGATGTGCTGGCGACCGGTTTTACCCTGCGCCGGGGGATGAAATTTCGCGAAAATCTGAAGAAAGTAAAAGAGGGATTGCGCGAATCCCGCTTCGAAACCCCGCACTCTTCCTGAACCGTCGGGGGCTCAGGCCCCCGACTGTCTATGCCACCCGCCTTGGTGTAGTATTGTAATTTAATAACAAAAACCACCCAGATGGTTTGCAAACGGGTGCATCGAGCCATGGGCTTGATGGGGCAGAATCTCAAGTCATATCAACTTCATATTGGAGTCTTTCATGCCTAGACGTACAAAGATTGTAACCACACTCGGTCCGGCTACCGACCGCGAAGGGATCCTCGAAGGGATCATCCGCGCCGGGGCCGACATGGTGCGGATGAACTTCTCTCACGGCACTGCTGAAGACCATATCCTGCGCGCCAATCAGGTGCGTGACATTGCTGCCAAGCTCGGTCGTCACGTCGCCATCATGGGTGATCTGCAAGGCCCAAAAATCCGTGTTTCCACTTTCAAGGATGGCAAAATCTATCTGGCCATCGGTGACAAGTTCATTCTCGACGCGGCACTCGGCAAGGGTGAAGGTTGCCAGGAGCAGGTTGGCATCGATTACAAGAGCCTGCCAGACGATGTGGTACAGGGCGACATCCTGCTGCTGGACGATGGCCGTGTGCAGCTGAAGGTCGAGCAGGTTGAAGGCACCCGCATTCACACCACGGTGACCGTGGCCGGGCCGCTCTCCAACAACAAGGGCATCAACAAGAAAGGGGGTGGTCTCTCCGCTCCGGCCCTGACCGAGAAAGACAAGGAAGACATCAAGACCGCTGCCCGCATGAATGTGGACTATCTGGCTGTCTCCTTCCCGCGCTGTGGCGATGACCTGCGTTACGCCCGCGAGCTGGCCCGCGAAGCCGGTTCCAATGCCAAGATCGTGGCCAAGGTTGAGCGTGCCGAAACCGTCGCCACCGATGAGGCGATGGAAGACATCATCCTCGGTTCCGATGCTGTGATGGTCGCCCGTGGCGATCTGGGTGTCGAGATCGGTGACCCCGAGCTGGTTGGTGTACAGAAGAAGTTGATCCGCCACTCCCGTCGTTTGAACCGTGTGGTGATCACCGCTACCCAGATGATGGAGTCGATGATCAACGCGCCGCTGCCGACCCGTGCCGAAGTGATGGACGTGGCCAACGCCGTGCTGGATGGTACCGATGCGGTGATGCTCTCTGCCGAAACCGCCGCCGGTCAGTTCCCCATCGAGACCGTGACCTCCATGGCGAGCGTCTGTGTCGGTGCCGAGAAGCACCCGAGCCTGAACGTCTCCAACCACCGCATGAGCTACACCTTTACCTCGGTAGAAGAGGCGGTGGCCATGTCCACCATGTATGCGGCCAACCACCTGGAAGGGGTCAAGGCGATCGTGGCACTGACCGAATCCGGCACCACGCCGCTGCTGATGTCCCGTATCAGCTCCGGTCTGCCGATCTTCGCTATGTCTCCCCACAACAAGACCCTGTCCTGGACCAACCTTTACCGTGGAGTTACCCCGGTGATGTTTGACGGTGACGAGACCAAACCGGTCTACGAAGTATGCCGCGACGCGCTGGCCGTGCTCAAGGAGAAGGGGCTGTTGCAGAGCGGTGACATGGTACTGCTGACTCACGGTGACAAGATGGAAACCGTGGGTAGTACCAACACCTGCAAGGTGATGATGGTCGAATAAGCCCGTCCGGTTTTACTGTGCTTAACAAGGCTGCTCCTCTTTGATGAGCAGCCTTTTTGTTAACCGCAGTCGGGCTGTGGCGGTATAAACAGGACTCAATGATTGCTTAACCGGATTCCCCTTCCGATAATGCGGGAGTGATTTTCAGCGGGTAGCCTGTTGTAGGTGATCGCACCAGGTAACCCAGACACTCGACAATACGGGAGTGAAAAAATGAACAAGCGTAATTGGTTGCTGGCCTTGTCACTGAGTCTGGCCTTCTCACCCTGTTATGCCGACTGGGCCAAGCTCAAGGCCGCAGCGTCGGATCTGGGGGCGGCAGTGAGCGAGACCAGCAAGGAGGTGTGGCAGGATGTCAGTGACTTCTCCAAGAAGAGCTGGGCTTCCATCTCGGCCTGGGGAGAGGATGCCTTCAATACCGCTGGGGTCTGGACCGACAAGAGTATCGCCACTGGCAAGGAGTGGCTGAAGGCGGCCGACAAGGAGCTCAACGAGATGCTCAACCCCAAGACGGCGAAAGAGGCGAGGATCGCACTCAATACCATGGCCGACACCGCATTGATCCGGTTGTTCAACGAGCAGCCATCAGCCAAGTTGTTGTTTGACAAGGCTTATGGCTATGCGGTGTTCGATTCGCGCAAGTTCTCCCTGATGCTGCATACCAATCAGGGGGCCGGGGTGGCGGTCAATCGAAAAACCGGCAAGCACACCTATATGAAGATGTTTGGGGCAGGTCTGGCGGCCGGGATTGGCGGCAAGTTCTATCAGCAGGTGATCCTGTTTGAAGACAAGGCCAGATTCGATGCTTTTGTGACCCAAGGGTGGGAAGCCACCTCCGAAGTGGGCGTGGTGGCCGGCAAGGAGAGCGCCGAGCTGACCGCCAAATACAATGGCGGCATGGCCATCTACCAGATTGGCGAGAAGGGCTTGCTGCTCGATGCCAATATCTCCGGCTCCAAGTACTGGATTGACAAGGATCTGACCCAGTAATTGATCATGCTTTGAGCGATCGTCAGTTTTTCTTGATTCACAGTGAGTTGTTGTCTGTTTAAACGCAGCAACTTGCAGTAAAAAGAGGGCCCGTAGCCCTCTTTTTCGTGGGCACAAACAAGCTTTAGCAACAGGACAAGGAGAGTGGCATGGTACAAGCAACAGAACCGGGTGGGATGGAGATGAGCCCTGGTCGAGAGTGGGACAAACAGAGTATCTATCTGCGTCAGCAGGATGGCATTCCCATGGTCTTTTGGGTCAAGGGGGAGCAGGTCTTTCCCCTCGACCCCAGCCCGTCAGGGGCTGAATACCAGGGGCATTTTGGCTGGGGGCAGGCCGATGAGGCGACGATGGCTCTGGCGGAGGCCATCGTCGCCAAACTGGTGGCAGAGGGATTGATCTCACCCGATCTGGCTGCGAGCCGAGCGGGTTACCTTTACAACGAAGTGTTGGTCAAATTACCCGCCGGAGAACATTACGATCTGCATCTTAGCTATCTGAGGTTGTTATTTGGTGAGGGTAGCGTACCGCGGCCTTGAGTGATGCAAGCTCCTCATCCATCCCCCCGGCCCTTGGATTGAAAGCATTTTACCTGATTGGCACTTTTATTGCTTTAAGCCAATCAGCGTCAATGATTTGTCTGGGGATAGAAAATGGAAATTAGTGCAAGCAGCCTGATGCAAGAGATGCAGGCGCTCAAGATCGAAGCAGGCGCAACGCCGCTGGCACAACCCGGTCGTCAGGTAACCTCCGACTTTGGTCTGCTGCTGCAACAGGCGCTTGGCAATGTCAACGAGCTGCAAGGCGCCGCCAATGATCTGCGTACCCGTTTCGACATGGGCGACAAGTCGGTGGATCTGGCCGAGGTGATGATCGCGGGCCAAAAATCCTCCATCGCCTTTGAAGCCACGGTACAGGTGCGCAACAAGATGGTCGATGCCTACAAAACCATCATGAACATGCCGGTATAAGCGACGCCAATAAACCATGACGACTGAACATCATGAACATGTCAGCAATAAGGACATAAATCGTGGCTACTGACCAAAACGGCGATCTGCTGATAAACGATGAGGGCACCGCCGCCCTCGATGAAAATGAGCAGAAGAGTTCGGCGCTGGGCTTCCTGTCCAACACCGATGTGCTGCGGCAAATCACCCTGATCCTGGGGCTTGCCATCTGTCTGGCCATTGCGGTGTTTATCCTGCTGTGGGGCAAGGAGCCGGATATGCGTCCCCTCGGCACCTACACCACCCAGGAGCTGGTGAAGACTCTCGACTTCCTCGACCAGCAGAAGATCCCCTATGAGGTGGATGGCAAGAGCGTGCTGGTCAATGCCGAAAGCTACCCCACTATCCAGCTGGCCCTGACCCGTGCCGGTCTTGCCAATGCCACCGATAGCAACATCGGTGGTGAAGATATCCTGCTGAAAGATTCCAGTTTCGGCGTCAGCCAGCGGATGGAGAGCGAACGTCTGAAGCTGAGCCGCGAGCGCCAGCTGGCGAGCGCCATAGAGCAGTTCCAGAATGTGGCCAAGGCCCAGGTGCTGCTGGCTATCCCGAAAGACAACGTGTTTGCCCGCAACGAACGCAAACCCAGTGCCACCGTGGTGCTCAACCTGAAAGGGGCGGCGCTGGGGCAGGGGGAGGTGGACTCCATCGTCGATATGGTGGCCTCTGCGGTACACGGCCTTGAGCCGACCCGTGTCACCGTCACCGACCAGAATGGCCGCCTGCTCAACTCCGGCTCGCAAGACCCGATCTCGGCCCAGACTCGCAAAGAGTTTGCCATGCAGCAGAAGCAGGAGCTGGAGTACAAACAAAAAATTGACGCCATCCTGATCCCGGTGCTGGGGGCCGACAACTATACGGCGGAAGTGGATCTCTCCCTCGACTTCTCCCAGCAGGAGCAGACCCGGAAGACTTACAACCCGGACCTGCCTGCTGTGCGCTCCGAAATGACCATGGAAGAGAACAGCGCCAGCGGTAGCAATGGTGGTGTGCCCGGCGCCCTCTCCAACCAGCCCCCTGCCGCCTCCAATATTCCCGAGGAGGCGACCGGTGGTGATGGTGCCAGCGCTGCCGCTTCTGGCCGTTCCCGCAAAGAGGCAACCCGCAACTTCGAGCTGGATACCACCGTCAGCCATACCCGTCGCCAGATGGGAGGCATTCGCCGCATGACCGTCTCGGTTGCCGTGGATTACAAAGCGGTACCCGGTGCCGACGGGGCCGTGACTCGTGAGGCGCGCACCCAGGCAGAACTCGATACATTGCGTCGTTTGCTGAGTGGTGGCCTTGGCTTTGATGTGACCCGTGGTGATACCCTTGAGGTGGTCGCGATTCCGTTCAATCGTCCAGAGCTGGATACCGTGGCCGAGGTGCCGCTTTACGATCAGCCCTGGTTCTGGCGTGCGGTGCGGATTGCCGCCTCGGTACTGGTGATCATCGTCTTGATCGTCACCGTGGTTCGCCCCATGCTCAAGCGACTGCTCTATCCGGATGCCAAACCGGAAGGGGAAGTGGATTTCGACAACCACACCGTACTGGGTGGCGACGACGAGTTGAGTCTGCTGTCAGCACAAGTCGAGAACGATCAGGTATTTGGTGTACGCGATGGCCAGCTGAAACTGCCGGATCTGCACCGTGACGAAGACTTGCTCAAGGCGGTACGTGCGCTGGTGGCGAACGAGCCGGATCTGGCCGCTCAGGTCATTAAAGAATGGGTAACGAACAAAGATGCCTGAAGAAAAGAAGAGTCAAGTCACCGGCAATGACATCACCGACAGTCAGCGCCAGATCCTCGACCAGATGTCGGGGATGGAGATGGCTGCGGTGCTGATGCTGAGCCTCAATGAAGAGGATGCCGCCCAGATCTTCCGTCATCTCGAGCCCAAGCAGGTGCAGCGGCTCGGTATGTCGATGGCCTCCATGTCGGATTTCAGTCACGACCGGGTAGCGGCGGTACACCGTCAATTCATCGACGATATCCAGAAGTACACCAACATTGGTATCGGCAGCGAAGATTTCGTGCGCAAGGCTCTGGTGGCCGCCCTTGGCGAAGACAAGGCGAGCAACCTGGTGGACCAGATCATTCTCGGTTCCGGCGCCCGTGGCCTCGATTCGCTCAAGTGGATGGATGCCCGTCAGGTGGCCAGCATCATCCAGAACGAACACCCGCAGATCCAGACTATCGTGCTCTCCTATCTGGAGCCGGAGCAGTCCGCCGAGATCCTGAGCCAGTTCCCGGAGCAGGTGCGCCTCGATCTGGTGATGCGTATCGCCAACCTCGAAGAGGTACAACCGGCGGCACTGCAAGAGTTGAACGACATCATGGAGAAACAGTTTGCCGGTGCGGCCGGTGCCCAGGCAGCCAAGATGGGCGGCCTGAAGGCAGCCGCCAACATCATGAACTACCTGGATACCAATATCGAAGGCCAGCTGATGGACTCCATCCGCGAGTCGGACGAAGAGATGAGCCAGCAGATCCAGGATTTGATGTTCGTGTTCGAAAACCTGATCGATGTGGACGATCGCGGTATCCAGACCATGCTGCGGGAAGTGCCGGGGGATCTGCTGCAACGCGCCCTCAAGGGCTCCGACGATCAGATGCGCGAGAAGATCTTCAAGAACATGTCCAAACGGGCGGCCGAAATGCTGGCGGACGATCTGGAGGCCATGGGGCCGATCCGGGTCTCCGAAGTGGAGGCTGCCCAGAAAGAGATCCTCTCCATCGCCCGTCGTCTGGCGGATGCTGGCGAGATCATGCTGGGCGCCGGTGGCGGCGAGGAGTTCCTCTAAGCCATGGCCCATAAACAGAACCGCGATGCCAAGCCCGCATCAGGCAGTGGTGAGGAGCCGCGCAAAGCATGAACAACAAACTGCGTGGTTATGTACGCCCCGAGGGTGATGATGCCCGGGTTGAGACCTGGGGTTGGCCCGAGATGGAGGTCGAGGTAGAGGCGGGAGCGCCTACCAATGCTCTTGGCCTGGCCCCTGACTGGTATCAGCAGGAAGAGGAGGTGGTGGAGCCGGAGCCCGAACAGGAGCCGACCCCCAGCATCACCGCCGAAGAGCTTGAAGCGATCCGTCAGGCCGCCTGGGAAGAGGGGATGGCAGAGGGGCGCGAGTCCGGTTATGCCAAGGGAATGGAAGAGGGCAAGCTGGAAGGATTGCAACAGGGCCACTCTGCCGGTCTCGAACAGGGGCGCGAGGAGGGACTGGCCATGGGCCGCGAGCTGGTGGAGCAGGAGATCGCCCACTGGCAGGGGCTCGCCGCCCGCCTTGCCAATCCGCTTAACGAGCTGGATCAGTCGGTGGAGCAGCAGCTGGTCTCGCTGGTGATGCAACTGGCCCGCGCGCTCATTCGTCACGAAGCGGAGACCTCCCCCCGCATTTTGCTGGAGGCGCTGAAAGAGGGGCTGGCCTTGCTGCCTGCCGCCGAACAGGGGGTGACTCTGATGTTGCATCCCGACGATATAGCGCGAATCGAACAGGCATTTGGCGCCGAAGAGTGCGCCAAGCGCCACTGGCGATTGCAGAGCGATCCCACCCTCTCCCCCGGCGATCTGCAACTGGCGACCGAGCTCTCCAGCATCGATCTGACCCTCTCCGGGCGCATCGATCAGCTGCTGCGCAACTTCTTGCGGGACAATGCGTCCCAGAAACCGGCTTCGCCGGACTCACGCCCATAACCGATGCCGGACGTTGCTGTCCGGCTGCACTTTTTAGCTCTCAGGAGGCCAGATGAGCGGCTCGCTACTGAACCGGTTGCAAGGGTACAAGGTACGCGACAGCGCCCCCAAACCGCCGGTCGCCGGTAAATTGACCCGGGTGGTGGGGCTGACCCTCGAAGCCATCGGCTGCCGTGCCGCCATCGGTGCCCTCTGCCGTATCGATACCCTTGATGGGACGCTGGAGGCTGAGGTGGTCGGTTTTTCTGGCGATCGCCTCTATCTGATGCCGAGCGAGCAGCTCAAGGGGGTGATCCCCGGTGCCCGGGTGGTGCCCATTACCGAAGAGCACGGCATTCCGGTCGGCATGAACCTGCTAGGTCGAGTCATCGACGGCATCGGCCAGCCACTCGATGGGCTCGGCCCCATTCTCTCCTCCCAGACCGTGCAGTTTGCCCAGCACCGCATCAACCCGCTCTCTCGCCGCCCGATCCATCAGCCGATGGACGTGGGGGTGCGCGCCATCAACGCCGTGCTGACGGTTGGTCAGGGCCAGCGGATGGGGTTGTTTGCCGGTTCCGGTGTCGGTAAATCGGTGCTGCTGGGCATGATGACCCGCGGCTCGGTGGCGGATGTGGTAGTGGTCGGCCTCATCGGTGAACGGGGCCGGGAAGTTAAAGAGTTTATCGAAGACATTTTGGGAGAGGAGGGCCGTGCCCGCTCCGTGGTGGTAGCGGCTCCCGCCGACGCCTCGCCGCTGATGCGGCTAAAGGGGTGTGAAACGGCGCTGGCCATTGCAGAATATTTCCGCGATCAGGGGCTTAATGTGCTGCTCTTGATGGACTCCCTCACCCGTTATGCCCAGGCCCAGCGTGAAATCGCGCTGGCGGTGGGCGAGCCGCCTGCAACCAAGGGCTATCCACCGTCGGTATTTGCCAAATTACCGGCGCTGGTGGAGCGGGCGGGTAACGGGAGTGACGGCCAGGGCTCCATCACGGCATTCTTCACCGTACTGACCGAGGGGGATGACCTGCAAGATCCCATTGCCGATGCGGCGCGGGCGATCCTCGATGGCCACATAGTGCTGTCGCGCGAGCTGGCCGATGCGGGCCACTATCCGGCCATCGATATCGAGAAGTCCATCAGCCGGGTTATGCCCATGGTCACCTCGCCGGAACATATGGATCTGGCGCGCACCCTCAAGCAGTTCTACTCCCTCTATCAGCAGAACCGGGATCTCATCACCATCGGCGCCTACAGTCAGGGGTCCGATCCGCGCATTGACCGCGCCATCATTCAAAAACCTTATCTGGATCAGTTCTTGCAGCAGGGGATGCGCGAGGTCATTCACTACGATGATGGCCTGCAAGCCTTGCAGATGGTGGCGATGCCATTGATGCGCTGATGATGGTCGGTAACAGAGAGGTCGACGATGAGTAAAGGGTTGGTATTGTTGGCCGATCGGCTGGTGGAGGCGGAGCAGCAGTGTGCGCTGGCACTGGTGAAGGCGCAGCAGGATCTCAAGCTGTTCATGGATCAGCAAAATGCCCTCAACCAGTACCGCCAGATCTATCACCAGCAGTGGACCGATCGCGGCCTGCAGGGGATTTCACCCCAGCAAAACACCCAGTATCACGCCTTTATCAACAAGCTCGAACAGGCAGCGACCCAGCAGTACGAAGGGGTGTTGCAGGTGCGTCAGGCGCTGGAACAGCGCCGTGAAGAGTGGCTGGCGGCCCAGCAGCGGCGCAAGGCGGTTGAGCTGTTGCTGGAGAAGCAGGCGAGTCGCGAGCAGCAGAAAGCCCAGCGTCAGGAGCAGAAGATGCTGGATGAGTACGCCATGTTGCGGCGCTTTCATCAATCTGGCCTGTAACTTGCTTTGATCTGGACATTGTCGGCGGCCATCTCTTTGGGGGCCACCAGAATTCAGGGATCCCATCATGATGCAGACACTGTTGACACAAACGTCTTCGGCTCCGGCCAATGGATTGGACAAAGCGCCTCTGAGCGGTTCCGTCGAGAGCAAAAGTATCGATGGGGGAACCGGCAGCGACAGCAAGGGTGATTTCGCCACCCTGATTGCCAAGGCCCGGAACAGCGAACAGGGCGCCGCCGAGGCCACTCAGGGCGGTAACCATGTCCGATCAGCCAAATCTTTGGCGACCGAAAGCGCCTCTCCCAAAGAGGAGACCGGCAAGGAGCAGGATCCTGACGCCGACAACAAGGTGGAGGAGGTCCCTGCCACCGACTTTCTACTGCGCCTGCAAGACTCCCTCAAGCTCGATACCTCGCTAGTGACACCCCAGCTGGCGGTGGCGGCCCAACAGAGCGCCACTGCGGTAGACGGCAATCCGTTGCCGCAAGAGGGTGAGCTGGAGGGGATTGCGCTTGATGACGGCGAGCAGACCCCTGCCGCTGCCAGAATTGCCAGCCAGCTTGCCGGTCAGAACGGGGCGCAGTCGCCGCTGGCGACGACCGCCAATTCGACTCTTGATACCACCGTATCGTCTTCAGCGGCGCGAGTGGTGGCGCAGGGCGATGCCTCTGCTGCCGTTCTCTCCTCTGAAGGTGAAGATGCAGCCACTACTACGGATAGGCAGTCCGGGGAGAAAGCCTCTGCCAAGGGAGAAACCCTCGGAGCAGATGGCAAGCACTCCAAGCCCCTCACGGGGGCCGAGCGGATGGCTCAGCTGGCCAAGGTGCTGCCGGTCGATGAGTCGGCAAACACCGCCAAATCCGCGGAGTCTCTCGCTGCAAAAGAGGCTGGCGACAGCAAATCCGATCCCGCCGCCAGCAATGCTTTGACTAACAAGGGGCAGGCGACGCAAGCCGCGACTCAGGGGGCTGCGCTCAAGGCCTTCAGCGAGGGGCTCAAGCAGTCTGAGGCGGGCGCTGCAACTACTTCAGCAACTGCGGATGGAAGTGGGGTAGCTGGCAAGGGGGCAGAAAAGAGTGCTGCCGAGGGAAGCCTGCAGCCAGCCACCGCCGCCAATCAAGGTTCGGCGCCCGTGACGACGGCGCAGAGTGCCGCAGAAAGTGCCGCAGCCCAGAGCAGCGTAACGGCAACTGCGACGGCTCAGACCGATAGTGCTGCCGCCCCCGTGATGGTGGCGCCGCAGCAGGTGTTGGCACAGGCTGAATCTCAAGGGCCGCAAGCGCCGCTGTCGACCATTTCAGCCGGCATCAAGCAGATGGAAGTGACCGGCACCGACGAGGTGCGCAAAGCGGTTTCGCTTGAGGTAAAACCGAAGGCCGGTGAGGCGGAGAAGAGCCTGGTTGCGGCGACATCGAGCGGTGAGAGCAGCCAGAACCAGACTGTTCAGCATGGCCAAAACAGCCAAACTCAGCCACAGGTAGCCGATAGCCGGGCGCCCGCCGCTGAGACGACGCTACGCCGTGAGCCGCAGAATTTACCCCATTTGAAACTGGCCAGTCAGGAAGCGCCTGCCGAATTGCACCAGAAGGTCAATGTGATGCTGGCCGAAAAACTGCAACAGGCCGAAATTCAGCTCGACCCACTCGGCCTTGGCAAGATGAAGATCCAGATCCAGATGGGAGCCGACAGCCAGGCCAACGTCCATTTTGTGGTACAACATGGACAGACCCGCGAGATGCTGGAGCAGGCGATGCCCCGGCTGCGTGACATGCTGGCAGGGCAGGGGATCCAGCTTGGTCAGACGCAGGTGCAGCAGCAGTCGCAACAACAGCAGCAACAGGGCCAGCCCACCTTTAACGGGCAGGGGCAGCAAGGTCAGAGTAGTGGTCAGCCGCGGTCCGGTAACGGGCTGGTTGAAGGGGAACTCACCACATCCAACCCCAGTTTGCTGGTGGAATCGACAAACGGTTCCGGAATTGATTTCTATGCTTGATGCAATCCCGAGTAAGTTTATGATATCGAACAAGTTTGAGACTAGGGTGGACAAGGGATGGCTGACGATAACGAGTTGACGCTAAAAGACCCGGCTGCGGGCAAGAAAAAGAAGCTGATCATTATCATTGCCCTGGCGGTTATTTTGCTGGGCGGAGGTGGTGTTGGCGCCTTCCTGATGCTCTCCGGCTCCGATAAACCGCCCGCTGAAGCGGCGGAAGGTGCCGAGGCCACACCCAAGGAGGAAGCGCCTAAGCCTTCCCTCTATGTCGGCATGCCGCGCCCCTTTGTCTTCAACGTCGCAGGTGCCCAGCGAGATCGACTGGTGCAGATCAAGATCCAGCTGATGGTGCGCGGTACCGCCGACGAGACGCTGGCCAAACAGAATATCCCCCTGATTGAAGGCACCTTGCTGCGGGTATTCAGCGCAGCCAGTGCCGAACAGCTGATGACCTTCGAAGGCAAGGAGAAGCTGCGCAAGGATTCACTGGAAGAGTGCCGTCGGGTGCTCAAGGACCTGGTCTCTTCCCCCGTTATCGAACAAGTGCTGTTTACCGGCTTTGTAATGCAGTAGGTGAAGCGTGAGCGATCTGTTAAGTCAGGACGAAATTGATGCCCTCTTGCACGGTGTCGATGATGTCGAAGAGGAAGAGATAGGTGGCGCTGGAGACCCCGGCGTAGCCCAGTTTGACTTCTCCTCCCAGGACCGCATCGTCCGTGGTCGCATGCCGACGCTGGAGCTGGTGAATGAACGTTTCGCCCGCCATATGCGGATCAGCCTGTTCAACATGATGCGTCGTACCGCCGAGGTCTCCATCAACGGGGTGCAGATGCTCAAGTTTGGCGAGTATGTTCATACCCTGTTTGTGCCGACCAGTCTCAACATGGTGCGCTTCCGCCCGCTCAAGGGGACGGCACTCATCACCATGGAGGCTCGATTGGTCTTCATCCTGGTGGAGAACTTCTTCGGTGGCGATGGCCGTTATCACGCCAAGATTGAAGGGCGCGAATTTACCCCGACCGAACGGCGCATTATCCAGATGCTGCTCAAACTGGTGTTTGAGGATTACAAGGATGCCTGGGCGCCGGTGATGGATGTGGGGTTCGAGTATCTCGACTCCGAAGTGAACCCGGCGATGGCCAACATCGTCAGCCCGACCGAGGTGATCGTGGTCAGCTCGTTCCACATCGAGCTCGATGGTGGCGGCGGCGACTTCCACGTGGCGATGCCCTACTCCATGCTGGAGCCGATCCGCGAGCTGCTGGATGCCGGTGTGCAGAGTGACAAAGGGGATACCGACGTACGTTGGAGCAAGGCACTGCGTGACGAGATCATGGACGTCAAGGTGGAGCTGCGCGCCAAGCTGCTGGAGACCGAACTCACCCTGCGTGAGCTGATGGAGCTGCGACCCGGCGATATCATTCCGGTCGATATGCCGGAAAATCTGCTGGTTTTTGTCGAGGACTTGCCCACTTTCCACGCCAAGATGGGCCGCACCAAGGATAATGTGGCGCTCAAGATCACCGACAAGCTCAAACGTCCGGAAGGGGTCAAGACGGAGATGCATCTGGTGACCCGGGGCGGGGTACGAATTGATGGCGAGGCCGAGCTGGAAGAGCTCGAGCGCAGTATCGAAGATCAACAGCGATAATTGACGGTTTATTACGGTAAACGGTCACGAAGTAGCATAAGGAAACAAGATGAGCGGAACTGAGGAAGAGGATCTGATGGCTGATGCCTGGGCTGCGGCTCTGGAGGAGCAGGTGACGGCGGAAGCCAAGCCAGCCCCGCTGGAAGAGTTGAAAGATGATGCCCCCATCAGTGCCGAGGAGCGTCGCAAGCTCGACACCATTCTCGATATTCCGGTCACTATCGCCATGGAGGTGGGCCGCAGCCAGATCAGCATCCGCAACCTGTTGCAGCTGAACCAGGGCTCGGTGGTGGAGCTGGATCGGGTTGCAGGCGAGCCGCTGGATGTATTGGTCAACGGTACCCTGATCGCTCATGGCGAGGTGGTGGTGGTGAACGACAAGTTCGGTATCCGCCTGACTGACGTCATCAGCCAGATTGAACGGATCAAGAAGCTCAAATGATGCTCCTCCTGTTGTTATTGCTGCCTGTTCCGGCCTTTGCCGAGACAGCGGCATCTGCCAACGTGCCTAGTCTGAGCTCCTGGTTGCTCTCCAGTCTGATGGTGATCGGTCTCATTCTGGTGCTGGGCTTTCTGCTCAAGAAGAGCAAGCTGGCGACCGCCATGGGTGGCGGCCAGATGCGGGTCATCGCCTCGTTGCCGGTGGGTTACAAAGAGAAGCTGCTGGTGGTCAAGGTGGGCGAACAGCAACTGCTGGTCGGCGTAACACCGCAGCAGGTCAACTTTCTCTACCGGCTGGAGGAGCCGCTGGACGAAAACCAGCCGCAGGCGTTTTCCCAGCAGCTTGGCAAATTGATGGGCAAGCATGAAAAAAGCTAACGGCTTATGGCTGAAAACGGGGCTGCTGGTCAGCCTGCTGATACCACTGTTTTGCTCCTGGCCTGCGCTTGCACAGGACGCCATGTCGGCGGTGACCGTCAAGACCATGGGGGATGGCTCTCAGGAGTACAGCCTGACCCTGCAAGTGCTGGCGCTGATGACCGCGCTCTCCTTCTTGCCGGCCATGGTGATCATGATGACCTCGTTTACCCGCATCATTGTGGTGTTGGGTATCTTGCGCCAGGCGATAGGTCTGCAGCAGAGTCCCTCCAACCAGGTGTTGATCGGCATCGCCCTGTTCATGTCGTTCTTCATCATGTCGCCGGTGCTGGATCGCATCAATGATGAGGCGTTGCAGCCCTATCTGGCCGAGACCATTCAGGCAAAGGAGGCGCTGGAGCGGGCCGAGTTGCCCATCCACCAGTTCATGCTGGCCCAGACCCGGATCAAGGATCTCAACACCTTTATGGAGATCGCCAACGTGCAGGTGGAGAAACCTGCCGATGTGCCGCTACGGGTGCTGATCCCGGCGTTTGTCACCAGCGAGCTGAAGACCGCCTTCCAGATTGGTTTTATGCTGTTCCTGCCGTTCCTGGTCATCGATCTGGTGGTCGCCAGTATCCTGATGGCGATGGGGATGATGATGCTCTCGCCGATGATTGTCTCGCTGCCTTTCAAGCTGATGCTGTTCGTGATGGTGGATGGCTGGAACCTCATTCTGGGGTCACTGGCCAACAGTTTCGGACTGGGTGCCGGTTAGCCGGTCGAGCGCAAGGAGCCCGAACATGAGTCCTGAAACCTTTGTCGACGTCTTTCGCGAGGCGCTCTGGCTGGTCAATATCATGGTCAGCGCGGTGATCCTGCCCAGCCTCGCTATCGGACTGGTGGTAGCCATCTTTCAGGCGGCCACCTCCATCAACGAACAGACCCTGAGCTTTCTGCCCCGTCTTATCGTGACCCTGCTAGCCCTGGGAATTGGTGCTCACTGGGGAATGCAGAGTCTGATGGACTTCTTCATACTGATGGTCAATCAAATCCCCGAGGTGGTGGGATGACCTACACAACCGCTCTGATCATGGAGTGGTTGTCTTCCATCCTCTGGCCGCTGGCGCGGGTGAGCAGCCTGCTGATGGTGATGGCGGTATTCGGCAGCCGTCTCGCTCCTGCGCGGGTACGGATGGGGCTGGCTTTGGCCATCACCTTTCTGATTGCTCCGCTGCTTCCGAAAATGCCCCCTATCGAGCTCTTCTCTGTCGGCAGTTTTCTGGTATTGGGCCAGCAGCTGCTCATCGGTATTGCCCTCGGCCTGATGACCCAGTTTCTTATGGAGAGCTTCGTGATGGCCGGTCAGGTCATCGCTATGCAGACCAGTCTGGGTTTTGCCACCCTGGTGGACCCGATGAATGGCCAGTCGGCCCCCGTGGTCGGTCAGTTTTATCTGATGCTGGCGACCCTGGTGTTTCTGGCGCTGGATGGTCATCTGGTGATGCTGCGGCTGGTCATTCTTAGTTTCGAGACACTGCCTGTCTCCGAGCACGGTCTTTCGGTTTCATCCATGAAAACCCTGAGTGCGTTTCTGGGTGTGATGTATCAGGCTGCTTTGGTGATGTCGCTCTCAGCCATCGTCGCCTTGCTCCTAATCAACTTCGCCTTTGGTGTCATGACCCGGGCGGCGCCGCAACTCAATATTTTCAGTATCGGTTTTGCGGTCAGCATGATGTCGGGTCTGCTGATCCTCTGGCTCACTATCGGCGGGTTCCTCGGTCACTTCGACATCATGTGGGAGCGGGTGCAGGAGGTCAGCTGCGAGCTGATCAACACCCAGTGCTTCGGGGGCGCTCATGGCTGATACCGACCAGGAACGTACCGAACAACCCACGGGCAAACGACTGCAACAGGCCCGTGAAAAAGGGCAGATTGCACGTTCAAAAGAGCTGGGGACCGCCAGCGTTCTGCTCTCGGCGGTCTTTGGCCTGTTGATGCTCAAGGGCTCGCTGGCGACCGCCATGATCAAGGTCGTCACCATGGGCTTTACTCTGGACAGGGAGCAGGCTTTCGATCCCAACGCCATGATCGCCATGCTGCCGGCGCTGCTGGGGGAACTGGTTCTTCCGCTGGGGCTGTTGTTCGCGCTGGTGGCGATTGCCGCCTTTATCGGCAACACCCTGATGGGGGGGATGAACTTCTCCACCGAAGCCATGATGCCCAAGATGAGCAAGTTGAGTCCGCTCAGTGGCCTCAAGCGAATGTTCGGGGTGCAGTCGCTGATCGAGCTGGTCAAATCCATCGCCAAAGTGGTGTTCATCACCCTGTTTGCCTGGTGGATGCTATCCAGTCAGTTTAATCATCTGCTCAACCTCTCAATGGAGGGATTTCCCGGCGGCATTATCGATGCGCTGGAGTTGTTTCTCTGGATGTTGATCATCCTCTGCTGCGCCCTGCTTCCCATCGTTGCCATCGACGTGCCGTTCCAGCAGTGGAACCACATGCGTCAGCTCAAGATGACCAAACAGGAGGTCAAGGACGAGTTCAAGGACAGCGAAGGCAAGCCAGAGGTAAAGGGCAAGATCCGTCAGCTGCAGATGCAGATGGCGATGCGCCGGATGATGGGGGATGTGCCCAAGGCCGATGTGGTGATCACCAACCCGACCCACTACTCGGTAGCGCTCAAGTATGATGCGGGCAAACCCGGTGCCGCGCCCAAGGTCGTGGCCAAGGGCACAGATGAAATTGCAATGAAGATCAGGGAGATCGCCAGAGAGTACGAGATCCCGATCATGCCGTCACCGGCTTTGACCCGGGCTATTTACCACTCAACCGAGCTGGGCCACGAGATCCCGGAAGGGCTGTTTGCGGCGGTTGCCCAGGTGCTCGCCTATGTCTTCCAGCTCAAGAAATTCCGCCGTGGTCAGGGTCGCCGTCCCCAGCCGCTGGCTAAAGATCTCCCCATTCCGACCGAATATCGAAAATGACAAAGTTCTGACGTAGTCAAAATAAACCCATTGTATTTCAATGCCTTGTATTATTGGCTTGATGTTTGCTTTAATCTGGCACCAGCAGGTTGAAATTGAGAAGCGCGATGGAATTCAAGGCAGTATTGGGCCAGTTCAAAGAGTACCGGGGAGTATTGGGCAAAGGCCTTGGCACCCCTCTGCTGGTATTGGCCGCGCTCGGCATGGTGGTGTTACCCATCCCGCCGCTGATGCTGGATGTGCTCTTCTCCTTCAACATTGCCCTCTCCATCGTGGTGCTGCTGGTATCCGTTTATACCCGCCGCCCCCTCGAATTTGCTGCCTTCCCGACCGTACTGCTGCTCGCTACCTTGCTGCGGTTGGCGTTGAACGTTGCCTCGACCCGGGTGGTGTTACTGGAAGGTCATAATGGCAGTGCGGCGGCCGGCCATGTGATCGAGGCGTTCGGTAACGTGGTGATCGGCGGCAACTATGCGGTCGGCATCATCGTTTTCACCATCCTGATGATCATCAACTTTGTGGTCATTACCAAGGGTGCTGGGCGGATCGCGGAAGTGAGTGCCCGTTTTACCCTTGATGCGATGCCGGGCAAACAGATGGCCATCGATGCCGATTTGAACGCCGGCCTCATCAATCAGGAAGAGGCGAAGAAGCGTCGCCAGGATGTGACCCAGGAAGCTGACTTCTACGGCTCCATGGATGGTGCCTCCAAGTTTGTCAAAGGGGATGCCATTGCGGGCATCATGATCCTCTTTATCAACATCATCGGCGGCTTCATCATCGGGATGATGCAGCACCAGCTGACCTTCAGCGAATCGGCCGAGATCTATACCTTGTTGGCCATCGGTGACGGTCTGGTGGCGCAGATCCCCTCCCTGCTGCTCTCCATCGCCGCCGCCATCATAGTGACCCGTCAGAATACCGATCAGGACATGGGTACCGCAGTACTAGGCCAGCTGTTTGACAATCCCAAGGCGCTGATCATCTCGGCCGGGATTCTGCTGATGATGGGGCTGGTGCCGGGGATGCCGCATTTCGCCTTCCTGAGTCTGGGGGCTCTTGCCGCCGCTGGCGCCTGGTGGTTGCTGCGCCGCGAGAAACTGGCTGCCGCCAAAGCGGCCAAGGGCGAGCTGCTGCCTGCCACTGCCGAACAACCTCATGAGCAGAAAGAGCTGAGCTGGGATGATGTGATGCCGGTGGACATCATCGGGCTGGAAGTGGGTTATCAGCTGATCCCGCTGGTGGATCGCAATCAGGGGGGCGAACTGCTCAACCGGATCAAAGGGGTGCGCAAGAAACTCTCACAAGAGCTGGGCTTTCTGGTCCCGGCCGTCCACATTCGCGACAACCTGGATCTGGCGCCAAACCAATACCGCATCACCTTGATGGGGGTCAGTACCGGCGAGGCCAATGTCTACCATGATAAGGAGATGGCCATCAATCCGGGGCAGGTGTTCGGCCAGATCCAGGGGATAGCCACCCGGGATCCCGCCTTCGGACTGGAAGCGGTCTGGGTTGCCAAGGAGATGGTCTCTCAGGCACAGACGCTGGGGTATACGGTGGTGGATACCGCGACCGTGGTGGCTACCCATCTGAGCCAGATCCTGACCAACCATGCGGCTCTGCTGCTGGGTCATGACGAGGTACAACAACTGCTCGACATGATTGGCAAACATCAGAGCAAGCTGGTCGAAGGGTTGGTGCCGGAAGTGATCAGCATGGGTAACCTTGTGAAGGTATTGCAGAATTTGCTCAATGAAGGCGTGCCAATCCGCGATATGCGCACTATCCTGCAGACCCTAGTTGAATACGCGCCGCGCAGTCCGGATCCGGAAGTGCTCACGGCCGCTTGCCGGATTGCCCTGCGTCGCCTGATTGTGCAAGAGATTGCAGGCCCCGATCCCGAGCTGCCGGTGATTACCTTGGCGCCGGAATTGGAACGTATATTGCATCAATCCCTGCAGGCTGGTGGCGGTGATGGTGCCGGTATTGAACCGGGTCTGGCAGAGCGGATGCAGCGCTCGCTGGTGGAAGCCACTCAACGACAAGAATTGGAAGGCCAACCGGCCGTGCTTCTGACATCGGGGATCTTGCGCAATACCCTGGCGAAATTTGTCAAGAATGCCATTCCTGGATTGCGCGTTCTGTCTTATCAGGAAGTGCCCGACGACAAGCAGATCCGCATCGTCAGTGCGGTAGGGCAGAACTAGTTAGCGGAGACGACGGGTGAAGATTAAGCGGTTTTTTGCCAAGGATATGCGAACGGCTCTGGCCGAGGTCAAGGAGACTCTCGGGCCTGACGCCGTCATCATGTCCAACAAGAAGGTCACCGGAGGGGTAGAGATAGTCGCCGCAGTCGATTATCAATCCCAGGTTCCGGGGCCCAAAGATGCGCCGGTTCGCCGTCAGCTGAACGATGAGAGCGTCAATATTTCGTCTGCTGCACGGCAGATGATCCGCCCCGAGCCGTCGCCGGCGAAGGAGCAGAACGAACATTATGCCGATACCCTGGCCGCCTTGCTGGCGCGCCAGCAGAAGCTCAAGCCGGGCAATGGGGCGCCAATGGGCAATACCCCATCGGCCGGTCTGGCCGCTGCCAATGCAGCGCCCAGAACATTGGCCGAGCAGGGGCAGTGGGGCGCAGCCCCCGAACCTGCCAAACCCAAGGCCCGGGTTGCGTCCGGCCCGCGTGCTCCTCAACCTGCCCAGCGGGATCAGGAGATGGAGGGGATGCGCAAGGAGATGGCCAGCATCCGCAAATTGCTGGAGCACCAGATCTCCGGGCTGATGTGGCAAGAGGTGGAGCGCCGCGAACCGATGCGGGCCCTGCTGATCAAGGAGCTCAAAAAGCTCGGCTTTGATGATGCCTTTGCCGATCAACTGGCGGGACTGATCCCCGAAGATATGTCCATCCATCAGGCGATGGCCCAGTTGGCCGAAGTGCTGACGGCCCAGCTCAAGATCAGTGAGGACGAGATCATGCGTCAGGGCGGCGCGGTGGCGCTGCTTGGTCCGACCGGGGTGGGCAAAACCACCACCATCGCCAAGCTGGCGGCCCGTTTCGCCATGAAGTATGGCGCCGAGCAGGTGGCGCTGATCACCACCGACAACTACCGGATTGGTGCCCATGAACAGCTGCAGACCTATGGTCGCATCATGGGTTGCCCGGTACGGCAGGTGCCTGATGCCGAAGAGCTGGCCAATGCCCTTTATCAGTTCCGCCATCGTCGGCTGGTACTTATCGATACGGCCGGGGTGGGCCAACGGGATATCCGGTTGACCGAGCAGCTCGATACCCTGGTCAAGAATGCCAAGGTACGGATCCGCAGTTATCTGGTGATGTCGGCAACTTCCCAGCGTCGGGTGATGCAGGAAGCGGTTGACCATTTCCGGCGTATTCCATTAAGCGGCTGCATACTTACCAAATTGGATGAAAGTCTGAATCTTGGCGAAGTGATTAACGTGTGTATCCAGAATTCATTGCCCATCAGCTATATCACTGACGGACAAAGGGTTCCGGAAGATATTCAGGTTGCCAATGCGGCGCAGCTCGTCGGGGCTGCCATGGGCTCGCTGGAGCGAGAAACAGAGGAGCCCTATTTCTGGGGCGCAGGCTTTGGCGAGGCCGAAGATTCGGAGTTTTATGAGTAACATGTATATGGATCAGGCGAGTGGTCTGCGCAAAATGCGTCAAAACAATCGAGTAAAAGTAATCGCCGTTTCCGGTGGTAAAGGTGGCGTGGGCAAGACCAACGTGACCCTGAACGTGGCCGGAGCCATGGCCGCCCAAGGCAAGCGGGTGATGGTGCTGGATGCCGACCTGGGTCTGGCCAACGTCGACGTCATGCTGGGGCTGCGGGTTCATCGCAACCTCTCTCATGTCCTGGCGGGTGAATGCACCATCGACGATATCATCGTCGAAGGCCCTTACGGCATGATGATCGTGCCTGCGACCTCGGGCACCCAGTCCATGGTCGAGCTTTCTCCGGTGCAGCATGCCGAGCTTATCCGCGCCTTCAGCGAGATGAAGACCCAGGTCGACATCCTGCTGGTGGATACGGCTGCGGGGATCTCCGATATGGTGCTGAGCTTCACCCGAGCAGCTCAGGACATCATGGTGGTGGTTTGCGATGAGCCGACCTCCATCACCGATGCCTACGCCCTCATCAAGATCCTCTCCAAGGATCACGGTGTGTTTCGTTTCAAGGTAGTGGCCAATATGGTGCGCAGTCTGCGCGAAGGGCAGGAGCTCTTTGCCAAACTGACCCGGGTCACGGATCGTTTCCTCGACACTTCGCTGGAGCTGGTCGCCTGTGTACCTTATGACACCAACCTGCGTGCCGCCGTGCGCAAGCAGAAGCTGATTGTCGAGGCGTTTCCCAAGTCGCCGGCCGCACTGGCGTTCCGGGCCCTTGCCAACAAGGCGGCGAGCTGGCCGGTTCCCAACCAGCCGGGCGGCCATCTGGAGTTTTTCCTGGAAAATTTGTTGCAGAAACCGGCCACAACACAGGAAGGTTCCCGTGAATAAAGCCCAAGCGTACTTGCGTCATCAGGATTCCTACGTGCTGGTGGAGCGTCATGCTCCCCTGGTCAAGCGAATTGCCCAGCATTTGTTGGCTCGCCTGCCCAGCAGTGTCTTGCTGGATGACCTGATCCAGGCAGGTATGATTGGGCTGCTTGAAGCTTCCCGAAATTTTGACGGTAGCAAGGGGGCCAGCTTCGAGACGTATGCCGGGATCCGCATCCGAGGCGCCATGCTGGATGAGATCCGGCGTGGTGACTGGGTACCCCGCTCTGTGCATCGCAACAGCCGGGCTATTGCAGAAGCGATCGAGAATGTCGAGCAGACTCACGGGCGTGACGCGCGAGATACCGAGGTTGCTGCCGAGATGGGGGTCTCCATCGCTGATTACCATGCGATGCTGCAAGATGTCTCCTGCGGCAAAATTATCGGTATCGAGGATCTGGGGGTCAGCGAGGATGTGATCGGCAACCCCGATGATGCTCCTTCAGGCTCGGGATTCGATGAATTGGCTGCCGAGCGATTTCAGATTCAATTATCCGAGCAAATTGGTCGTCTACCAGAGAGAGAAGCTTTGGTTCTCTCTCTTTACTACGATGAAGAGCTGAATTTGCGTGAAATTGGCGAGGTTTTGAATGTCAGCGAGTCGCGTGTGAGCCAGATCCACAGTCAGGCAATGCACAGATTGCGTGCTCGTTTGAGAGATTGGCATCTATAAGTGTTTGTACTGGCTACACTGAGATGAAACTCTAAGGCATAATCCGCACGACACAACCCGTTTTTAGCATCATGTAAGTGAGCCACTCTGGTGGCTATTTAGGAGGGAATTTTGGACAAGAACATGAAAATCCTCATTGTTGACGATTTTTCAACGATGCGCCGGATTATCAAGAACTTGCTGCGCGACTTGGGATTCAACAATACCCATGAGGCGGATGACGGCAATACAGCGCTGCCGATGCTGAAAAATGGTGATTTTCAGTTTGTAGTTACCGACTGGAACATGCCTGGCATGCAAGGTATTGACCTGCTTAAAGCCATCCGTGTCGATGAGAAGCTCAAGCATCTGCCGGTACTGATGGTAACCGCTGAAGCCAAACGTGAGCAGATCATTGAAGCCGCCCAAGCTGGCGTCAACGGTTACATCGTCAAGCCCTTCACCGCAGCAACGCTCAAAGAAAAACTCGACAAAATTTTCGAACGAATTGGCTAAGGAGCTGCAGGGATGATGGCCAAAACGAGAGCAATGATTTCGCTCGACCAGGCAAGGATGCTTGTTGTTCATCTGGAGCAAGGCGAATTTGAGCTGGCCGATGAACTGCTTGCCGAAGTATGTGCCCCCAACGCAGCCGATCTGTTTGAAAAAGTAGGTCAGCTGACCCGACAACTGCATGATTCACTTCAAGAATTTCGCCTTGATCCCCGTATTCCCGATTTGGCTACTCATGATATTCCCGATGCTCGGGAACGCTTGAGCTACGTTATCGATATGACCGACAAAGCGGCCAATCGCACAATGGATGCGGTGGAAGCCAGTTTGCCGATAGCTGATCGCCTGAATGACAATATCCAGCTGGTGATGCCGAACTGGAATGCCCTGATGTCTCGTGACATGAGCGTGGGGCAGTTCAAATCCTTATGTCACCAACTTGATGATTTTATTAAGGCTTCAGAGTCTGATGCCGATAAATTACGGCAACTGCTGACAGAAATCCTGATGGCACAAGATTTTCAGGATTTGACAGGTCAGATGATCCGCAAGGTCATCAAGCTTGTTCAGGAAGTTGAAACAAAATTAATAGAAATGCTGACCATGTTTGGTGAGGCTTCTGCTGAGCATTCAACTCGTAGTATTCCTGTTAACGGGATTGAAGCAGAGGGCCCTATCATGAACCCCGAGGCTCGTGCCGATGTGGTCAATGGTCAGGATGATGTGGACGATCTGCTGTCTAGCTTGGGATTCTAATGGAGTGACGCATGGCCTTCGAAGTTGATGAAGACATACTGCAAGACTTTCTGGTCGAAGCATCCGAAATATTGGAACAGTTGTCTGAACAACTGGTCGACTTGGAAAAGCGGCCCGATGACAAGAACCTGTTGAATGCCATCTTTCGCGGTTTCCATACCGTGAAAGGGGGGGCAGGTTTTCTGTCGCTCGGTGAACTGGTTGATGTATGCCACGGTGCGGAAAACGTGTTCGATATCTTGCGAAATGGCAAGCGAACTGTTACTGCGGAGCTGATGGATGTGATCCTGCAAGCGCTGGATGCCATCAATGTCATGTTCGCCCAGGTTCAAAATCGCGAAGCACCCAGCCCTGCGTCAGATGATTTGCTTCATGACCTCCATGAATTGTGCAAGCCAGAAGGGGAAGAGCAACTGCGCACTGCTACCAGTGCGGCTGCGGCTGTAGAATCTGAACCTGCAGTACCGGTAGTTGTTGAAGAAGTTGTTCCAGAAGTTGTTGAACCTGCAGCCATCAGCAGCGAGCCTGCTCCTGTCAATGGCGGCGGCTCGATCGATGAAATTTCTGCAGACGAATTTGAACGTCTGCTGGACGAGCTCCACGGCGTGGGTGGAGCTCCGACCAAGACGACTGCAGCAGCCCCGATAGCGGGTGGCTCTGGCGATATCACCGATGATGAGTTTGAGGCCTTGCTGGACCAGCTCCATGGCCAGGGACAGCACATGGGGGCACCAGAGGTGAATCCTCTGAAGTCGGTGCAAAAAGAGGTGGACGAGCTTATCGATGATGATGAGTTTGAGCGTCTGCTTGATGAATTGCATGGCCGTGGTCAAGGGCCTCAGAGTACTCTGGCACCTGCCGCACCTGCCGCACCTGCCGCACCTGCCGCACCTGCCGCACCTGCCGCACCTGCCGCACCTGCCGCACCTGCTGCGGTGACTCCGCCCAAACCGGCCACTCCTGTAGCCAAACCAGCACCGGCTGCCCCCGCAAAACCTGCCGAAGCAGCCAAGGCGCCAGCGCCTGCCGCCAAGGCGGCGCCTGCGCCAGCAGAAAATAGTGCGGTGCAAAGCGATACGACGGTGCGGGTGGATACCAAAACCCTTGATGTCATCATGAACATGGTAGGTGAGTTGGTACTGGTTCGTAACCGGCTGGTGAGCCTGGGTATTGCCAGCAATGATGAAGAGATGTCAAAGGCGGTTGCCAATCTGGATGTGGTAACGGCTGACCTGCAAGGTGCGGTGATGAAAACCCGCATGCAGCCAATCAAGAAGGTATTTGGTCGTTTCCCGCGCGTGGTACGTGATCTGGCAAGAACCCTTAAGAAAGAGATTGAGCTGGTGATGGTGGGCGAAGAGACAGATCTGGATAAAAACCTGGTGGAGGCGCTCGCCGATCCTCTGGTTCACCTCGTTCGCAACTCATGCGATCACGGGGTCGAAATGCCTGATGTGCGGGAGAAAGCGGGTAAGCCGCGGCAAGGGACAATTACCCTCAGTGCCTCCCAGCAAGGTGACCATATTCTGCTTTGCATCGAGGATGATGGGGCAGGGATGGATCCTGAGAAACTCAAGTCCATCGCAATCAGTCGCGGTGTTCTGGATGCAGATACTGCCGCTCGCATGAGCGACAACGATGCCTATAACCTGATCTTTGCTCCGGGCTTTTCAACCAAGGCCGAGATCTCCGATATCTCTGGCCGTGGTGTCGGAATGGATGTGGTTAAAACCAGCATTGTCAGCCTCAATGGGTCAGTGCACATAGATTCCACTTGGGGGAAAGGTACCCGTCTCGAAATCAAGGTTCCGTTGACGCTAGCCATTCTGCCGACTCTGATGGTTGAAGTGGGGGAGCAGACCTTCGCGCTTCCCCTTGGTTGTGTGAACGAGATTTTCCATCTGGACCTGAAAAAAGCCAACATGGTTGATGGCCAGCTCACCATCATTGTGCGCGAGAAGGCGATACCGCTCTTCTATCTGCACAAATGGTTGATTCGTGGCGCCAACAAGCGTTCACGTCAGGATACCGGACATGTGGTGATCGTGCAGATTGGCACTCAGCAAATCGGGTTTGTGGTAGATAGCCTGATAGGTCAGGAAGAGGTGGTGATCAAGCCACTCGATAATCTGCTGCAAGGCACCCCTGGCATGGCCGGGGCGACCATTACCAGTGATGGCGGAATTGCCCTTATTTTGGATGTGCCGAGCCTGCTCAAAGCATATGCGCGTAGACATTAATAGCTCAGGCCCAAGGAGTTAGAAAAACAACAATGGCAGTCAAGGTATTAGTTGTCGACGATTCGAGCTTCTTTCGCCGTCGGGTGAGCGAGATCATCAATCAGGATCCCATGCTGACGGTGATTGATACGGCCCAGAATGGACGTGAGGCGGTGGACAAGGCGATGTCGCTGCGCCCTGATGTGATCACCATGGACATCGAGATGCCCGTGATGGATGGCATCAGTGCGGTGCGGGAGATCATGGCCAAGTGCCCAACCCCCATTCTGATGTTCTCCTCCCTGACCCATGAAGGGGCCAAGGCTACGCTGGATGCGCTGGACGCCGGTGCACTCGACTTCTTGCCCAAGAAGTTTGAGGACATTGCCAGAGACAAAGATGAAGCGGTCAGACTGTTGCAACAACGAGTGAAGGAGATCTCCCGCAAGCGCTTCCTGATGACATCCGCTGCTCGTCCCAAAACACCTGAACCGGTTGCTCGTGCTCCTCTGGGCAGCACAGTGCCCAGAATTCCTGATCGTCAGCCTGACCTGCAACGCACTGTACCAAGTGCTTCATTCAAGCGCAGTGGCAAGAGTTATCAGTTGGTGGCGATCGGTACTTCTACCGGCGGACCTGTTGCTTTGCAAAATGTGCTGACCAAGTTGCCGGGGGATTTTCCACATCCCATCTTGCTTATCCAGCATATGCCCGCCACTTTTACTGCCGCGTTTGCTGCCCGTCTCAACGGGTTATGCCAGATTGGCGTCAAGGAAGCGGAAGATGGCGATGTGCTTAAACCAGGGCATGCCTACCTTGCTCCCGGTGGCAAACAGATGCTGCTGGAAGGTCGTGGTGCAGGAGCCCGCATTCGCATCGTGGATGGCAACGACAAGGTAAATTACAAGCCTTGTGTGGACATCACCTTTGCCTCTGCGGCCAAAACCTATGGCGACAAGGTATTGGCGATTGTGCTGACCGGTATGGGGGCTGATGGCCGTGATGGCGCGAGACTGCTGAAAGAGCAGGGATCAACCATCTGGGCTCAGGATGAGGCTTCCTGCGTGGTATATGGTATGCCCCAAGCGGTAGCCAAAGCGGGGATTGCCAGCGAATCACTCCCTCTGGACAAGGTGGCCCAGCGTATTCTGGTTGAGTTGGGGCGCTAATCATGGGCTTGCTCGGTCTGCTCCTGGCATTGGGGGCTATTGCCATTGCCCAACTGTGGCATGGCGGCTCCCTGTTGACGCTGGTGGACGGCCCTGCTTTTTTGATCGTGCTGGGTGGTACCGTCGGTGCCGTCACGTTGCAGACTCCAGCCAAGTACATCTTGCTGGCGTTGCGCCAGCTGTTGTGGATTTTTACCCCTCCCCACCAAGATCTTGCGACGCAGGCCGAACGGTTGCAGTCATGGGCCGTCTTTGCGCGCCAGCAAGGACTGCTGGCCCTTGAAAATCAGGCCGAGCAGGAGGAAGACAACTTTACCCGCCAAGGGCTTGGTATGATTGTCGATGGGGTCTCCACAGAGGATATCCGTATGCTGCTGGAAGCGGACATCGATATCGAGCAGGAGCGCAATGAACATGCCGCCAGGGTATTTGAAGCTATGGGGGGGTACAGTCCGACCATCGGGATCATCGGTGCCGTGCTGGGCCTGATCCAGGCCATGTTTCATCTCGAAGACCCGTCAGCGCTGGGGGCGGGTATCGCAGTGGCATTTGTGGCAACCATCTATGGAGTGGGGTTTGCCAACCTCATCTACCTGCCTATCGCCAACCGGCTACGCGCATTTCACTATCACTATGCACTCTTTCAGGAGATGACCCTGGAAGGGCTGCTGGCTATCGCCCATGGTGAAAACGGCTTGCAGGTTGAACGCCGGCTCAGGGCCTATTTGAAAGGAGAGTAGCCATGCGCAAGCGCTATCGGTTGCACTTGCAGGGTCGCGAGCATCTTGACCGCTGGCTGGTCTCCTATGCCGATTATATGACGCTGATCTTTGCCTTGTTCGTGGTGCTCTACTCTGTTGCGCTGGTGAACAAGGACAAGTATCGCGCGGTGATTGATGGTATGAGCCAGGCGTTCAGTGTCATGCAGTCTGGCGGCAATGGCTTGCTTGAAGGGCAGGGTAATTCCCTGCTGGATAACCCGGTATCTGCCTCTCCATCGTTGCTGGAAAGCCCAGCATCCCCCTCTCCTTCACTTGCTCCTATTTCTGGTGTGCCAGTGCTGCAAGATGGCGCGACACTTGCAAAACTCGATATGCAGTTGCAACAGAGCATGGGCTCGCTGGTGGATGCCGGTATCGTCAAACTGACGCAAGATGAGAATTGGCTGACGATAGAACTTAGTTCCGGGTTGTTGTTTGGCAGCGGTAGTGCCTTTTTGGGACCAAACGCTGCACCGGTCATTAATACTCTTTCAAGTATTCTCAAACCGGTCGATAACTATGTAAGGGTTCGGGGTTATACCGATAACCAACAGATAAATAATGAAATTTATCGTTCTAACTGGGCGCTTTCTGCTGCTCGGGCCGAAGCGGTACTCAATGGTTTGATTGCAGATGGGATCGCCCCCCAGCGTCTGGCGTTCGAGGCATATGGCGAGTTTTCCCCCTTTGCTGACAACGGCAGCGAGCAGGGCAGACTGCAGAATCGCAAGGTTGTGGTCGCTATCTCCAAGTTTGCCTGGGTGCCGCCAGCACCTGTGGTTGCAACGCCTACGGTAGTTGCTGAACCGGTTCCTGCTGTACAACAGGTGGTGGATGCAGGAGAGATAAAGGTGATCGCCTTGCCCGGTGGTGGCATACGCATAACAACAAGGCAGGATTGATACAGTGATTGTTTGGACGGTTGCCAACCAGAAAGGTGGTGTGGGTAAAACCACCACAGTGGTCTCGCTTGCGGGGATCCTGGCCCAGCGTGGCCAGAGGGTGCTGTTGATTGATACCGACCCCCATGCTTCGCTGACTGCATATCTTGATTTTGATTCAGATCGCCTGGATGGAACCCTCTATGAGTTGTTTCAAGCTGTCAAACCGACAGCCGAGCTTGTCAATAAACTGACGCTCAAGACCAAATTCGAAAATATCAACTTACTGCCAGCATCTATTACCTTGGCGACCCTTGATCGGGTGATGGGCAATCGTGAGGGGATGGGACTGGTACTGAAACGGGCACTGCTGCGCATTCAGGAGCAATATGATTACGTGCTGATCGATTGCCCGCCAGTACTGGGGGTGATGATGGTCAACGCGTTGGCTGCCTGCGATCGCATTCTGGTGCCTGTCCAGACCGAATTTCTGGCCCTCAAGGGGTTGGAGCGGATGATGAAAACATTCGAGATCATGCAGCGTTCCAAGCGTGACAAGTTCCGCTATACCGTGATCCCGACCATGTTCGACAAGCGCACCCGTGCCTCTCTGATGACCTTGAAGTCGATCAAGGATCAATATGGAGATTCAGTGTGGAATGCGGTGATCCCTATTGATACCAAGTTTCGGGATGCCAGCTTGCTGCATATCCCCCCGTCTATCTATTCTCCTGGGAGTCGTGGAACCTATGCATATGAAACGCTGCTCAACCATCTTGATGCCCTTGAGCGGCAACGGGTTCATGAGGTGACGGCATGAGAGATACCATTCAAGTACGGGCGATGGATGACTATTTCCACTCCCTACTGCTCGATGAGCCACTGGTGCTGGATGAGGTGGAAGAGGTTCAATCTGCCCCTGTTTTGCAGTTGCAACGTCAGCCCCAAAGCGTCCCCGAGGTAGTCGCCGCACCATACCTCGAAAGCGATCCACGGCTTGCCCAGCTCGGTGAGCTATTGGCTCAGGTGGGACAAGTCCAGTTCGAAAATGATGCCTTCACCCAGGAGATAACACTCACCACTCCGCTGGAGATTGTGGCAGAGGAATCACTGCTGCCGGTGGAGCCTGAATGGCCTGCGGAGGTTCTGCTTCCCGAGGTTGCGGAGCCCCATACTACTATCCTGACCGAAACGGCGCTGGAGGTTGCTCCGGTAGAGGCCAGTGAACCTGTTGCCTGGGAAAATATTGATACCGGTAAAGAGTTTCAGGCCCTTTTCTTTGAAGTCGCGGGCGTGACGTTTGCGGTGCCGTTGACCGAGCTGGGTGGTATTCATCAGCTGGGCGAGATCACCTCCCTGTTTGGCCAGCCTGGCTGGTACAAGGGGATCATGACCTCTCGCGAGCAGAAGATGAATGTGGTCGATACTGCCCAGTGGGTCATGCCGGGTCAGCATCTCGAGATGGATGATTACAAGTATTTGATTATGCTTGGTGAATCGCCGTGGGGATTAGCCTGCCATCATCTCAAAGGGACTGAATTGTTACACCGTGACCAGGTGAAATGGCGCCATCAGGAGGGCAAGCGCCCCTGGTTGGCGGGCATGGTCAAAGAAAAAATGTGTGCCCTGTTACACGTCCGCGAACTGCTCCTGTTGCTGGAGCGTGGGGTTAACATAGAAGGTCGCTGATAACTTCTGCAATCGAGCTGTTTTATTGCTAGTTTTAGCAGTAGACGTTTTCATAAAAGGAATAAAAACATGACAGAAAAGCGCAATATTGCACAGAATCTGGCCGAAGATGAAGTGCTGCAATGGGTAACCTTCCAACTGGAAAACGAAACCTACGGCATCAATGTGATGCAGGTTCAGGAGGTGTTGCGCTACACCGAAATTGCACCGGTGCCGGGTGCGCCTGAGTACGTACTGGGGATCATCAACCTGCGTGGCAATGTGGTGACTGTCATCGATACCCGTTCCCGTTTCGGTCTGCCTTCCGGTGATGTGAGTGAAAACTCCCGGATCGTGATCATCGAGGCAGAGAAGCAGGTGATCGGCATCATGGTCGACAGCGTGGCGGAAGTGGTTTATCTGCGTTCTTCTGAAATCGATGCGGCACCTGCGGTCGGTACTGAAGAGAGCGCCAAGTTTATTCAGGGGGTGAGCAACCGCGATGGGCAACTGCTGATCCTGGTTGACTTGAACAAGCTGCTCTCCGATGAAGAGTGGGAAGATATCGGTTCCCTCTGATAAGTAAGGTGATGTTTTGATAATCGAGATGGTTGCCTTGGGGGTGTCCCTGATTGCCTTGGCGTTTGCCTCTTATATCTGGTTCAAGAGCAAGCGCAGCAAGCAGGAGTCCGAGGTCAGTGTGGCAACCCTGCAAGGTCAGTTGGAAAGCTTGCGCAAGCAGATGATGGAACTCCATACCGGCGCCATTGGCATGGGGCAGCGTCTGCAGTCGGTGGAAGGGGCTATGCAGCAGGTCAACGAGCGCCAGCAAGAGCTGACCATGCAGGATCCCGAACGCAGGCTCTACAGCCGAGCGGCAAAGATGGTCGAACTGGGCGCCGATCTTGATGAAGTCATGAGTGAGTGCGAGTTGCCAAAGGCAGAGGCCGAGCTCTTGATATCGTTGCGAAAAGGTCGCTCTTGATGATTCAGGAAGGCAATTGCCTTCCTGAATTTTATGGCGTGCAGCCGCTTGTCCCCCAGCTGCGTTGAGCAGGCGGTTTCTACCGTATTTTCTTTGTGATCCCGGTCGCCAGTCAGTTCAATTGTTGCATCTTTGAAAAGACGTATTCCAATACTGTGTTAAGATGCAGACCGCTTCATTTTCTCTGAAAAAATCCCCATGCTGCTTCAAGTTAACAATCTGAGCTGCGTGCGCGAAGATCGCACTCTGTTTGAACACCTCTCTTTCTCTGTTGCGCCCGGTGATCTGGTGCAAATTGAAGGGCCCAACGGGGTCGGCAAGACCAGCCTGTTGCGATTGTTGACCGGGCTGTCGCAGCCGTTTGCCGGTGAAGTGTGCTGGAATGGGGAGAATATTCGTCACTGTCGCGATGAGTATCATGCCAATCTGCTCTATCTCGGTCACCAGCCCGGTGTCAAAGCGGCGCTGACCCCTTTTGAAAACCTGAAGTTCTACCAGCAGTTGCATCACCCGCAGCAAACAGAGATCGACTTGTGGCAGATATTGGCCCGGGTAGGGCTGGCCGGGTTTGAAGAGAACCCGACCGGGCAACTCTCTGCCGGCCAGCAACGCCGGGTGGCTCTGGCCAGACTCTGGCTGTCACAGAAACCGGCACTCTGGATCCTCGATGAACCCTTTACCGCCATCGACAAGCAAGGGGTCAAGGTGCTCGAGCAGCTCTTTCTGGCCCACGCCGAGCGGGGCGGCATGGTGATCCTCACCACTCATCAGGATCTGACCCTGATGCAGGGACGGCTGAAGACTATCTCGTTGACCCCCTTCGCATCGACATTGCAGGAGTAACGCCATGTTGCGCGCTGTTATGCACCTTATTCACCGTGAACTGCTGATGGCTCTGCGCCAGCGTTCCGATATTCTCAATCCGCTCTGGTTTTTCCTCATCGTCATCACCCTGTTTCCGTTAGGCATTGGCCCGGAGCCCAAACTGCTGGCCCGTATTGCCCCGGGGATCATCTGGGTAGCGGCGCTATTGGCGGCCATGCTGTCGCTGGAGCGACTGTTTCGCGACGACTTTGCCGATGGCGCGCTGGAGCAGATGATGCTGATGCCGCACCCGCTGGGCTTGCTGGCGCTGGCGAAAGTGGTTGCTCACTGGCTGCTGACCGGCTTGCCGCTGCTGCTTATCTCTCCCTTGCTGGCGATTTTGCTGTCGCTGGATATGAACACCTATCTAGCCGTCGTCGCGACGCTGGCACTGGGCACTCCTGTATTGAGCCTGCTCGGCGCGGTCGGGGTCGCGTTGACGGTGGGATTGCGCAAAGGCGGGGTGCTGCTCAGTCTGCTGATCCTGCCGCTCTATATTCCGGTACTGATTTTTGCCACCTCAGCCATCGATGCCGCGGGGATGAGCTTGCCCTATGGCGGGCAGCTTGCCATTCTGGCCGCCATGCTGGTGGGGGCTTTGACACTGACGCCGCTGGCTGTGTCGGCAGCGTTGCGGGTCAGCCTCAACTGATGGCCGTGAGCTGAACCGAATTTGGCTCCGAATGGGGTCTTTCTGCAAAAAATAATGTTGCGATGGATCAAGGAGAGTGCCGCTTATTGCTTTCGGGGTATTTGATGCTGCCCCGTGGTCGGTATGGTAGGCCTCGCCAAACGATTAATAACAAAAAGGTTTTGTGAGCTATGTGGAAATGGTTGCACCCTTATGCCAAACCGGAGCGTGCCTATCAGCTGGCAGGCACGCTGTTGCCCTGGTTTGCGGTGATTAGTCTGCTCTCGTTTGTGATCGGTACTGTCTGGGGCCTCGCGTTTGCGCCAGCGGATTACCAGCAGGGAGATTCGTTCCGGATCATCTATATCCACGTGCCTTCCGCCATTCTCTCCATGGGGGCCTACTCCACCATGGCGGTGGCCGCTTTTATCGGCCTGGTGTGGCAACTGCGGATGGCGGATATGACGGTTGCAGCCATTGCGCCGGTCGGCGCCGTATTTACCTTTATTGCCCTCTTTACCGGTGCCGCCTGGGGCAAGCCGATGTGGGGAACCTGGTGGGTGTGGGATGCACGGCTCACCTCTGAACTGATCCTGCTGTTTCTCTACCTCGGCGTGATTGCTCTCTACAACGCCTTCAGCGACAAGGTGGTCGCTGGCCGTGCGGCCGGCATTCTGGCACTGGTTGGGGTGATCAACCTGCCCATCATTCACTACTCGGTGGAGTGGTGGAATACCCTGCATCAGGGGGCCACCATCACCAAATTTGACAAACCCTCCATTTCACCCGAGATGCTTTGGCCGCTGCTGATCATGATCCTGGCGTTTGCCGCATTTCTCGGGGCTCTGACCCTGATGCGTTTTCGCAATGAACTCCTGATGCGGGAGTGGCATCGCCCCTGGGTCAAAGAGATTGCAGAGCAGGAGAAGTAAGCATGCACTTTGCCTCTTTCAGTGATTTTATGGCGATGGGCGGTTACGCCTTCTATGTCTGGCTCTCATTTGGCCTGACGCTGGTGTGTCTGGTCGGCATCATCATTTCTACCCGCATGAAAACCCGCAGCCTGCTCGCCGAGTTGCGCAGCAAACAGGCGCGTGAGGCCCGTCGCAAGGCGGCCCAGCAGATGGAGAACACCCTATGAACCCGAGACGCAAAAAACGCCTCACCATCATTCTGGCCATTACCCTGGGTCTGGCGACCGTCAGCGGGCTGGTGCTCTACGCACTCAGTCAGAATATCGACCTCTTCTATACCCCGAGCGAGCTGGTGGAGGGGAAGGGGCCGGACAAGATCAAGCCGGAAGAGGGGCAGCGCCTGCGCATCGGTGGGTTGGTCGTGCCGGGGTCGGTGCAGCGGGATCCCCAGAGCCTCAAGGTTGCCTTCAAGCTGGTGGATAACGGCGGTCATCTGGTGAAGGTCGAGTTTGACGGCATCCTGCCGGATCTGTTCCGTGAAGGGCAGGGAATTGTTGCCCAGGGCACCCTCAAGGATGCCACGACCGTAGAGGCGTTCGAGGTGCTGGCCAAGCACGATGAGAACTACATGCCGCCGGAAGTGGCCGATGCCACCAACGGTATGCACTTCAAGCCGGAGTATACCGAGGCGCAGTTGAAGGGAGCCAAGCAGTGATCCCTGTGGTGTTTGCCTTTTCCGCTTTGCCTGCCGTGCGTGGTGCGGCTGTTGTCACCGTTCAATTGAAAGGAATGCCTTCATGATCCCGGAATTAGGTCAGTTTGCGCTGATCCTGGCCTTTGCCACTGCCCTGCTGCTGGGGAGCTACCCACTACTGGGCGCCAGCTGGGGGCGTCTTGGCATGATGTCGGCGGCCCGTCCGCTCGCCTATGCCCAGTTTTTGTTGCTGCTGCTGTCGTTTCTCTGCCTGACCTGGGCTTTTATCGATAACGACTTCACCGTGCAGTATGTGGCCACTAACTCCAACAGCCTGCTGCCTCTGGCCTATCGCATCTCGGCGGTGTGGGGGGCCCACGAAGGTTCCCTGCTGCTGTGGGTACTGACCCTGGGTGGCTGGACTGCGGCGGTGGCTATGTTCAGTCGCCGTCTGCCGCTCGATGCTGTCGCGCGGGTACTCGGCGTGTTGGGGCTGATCTCGGTCGGCTTCACTGCTTTCGTGCTGTTCACCTCCGATCCCTTCACCCGTACCTTGCCCTATTTCCCGGTCGATGGTCGTGACCTCAATCCGCTGCTGCAGGATCCGGGTCTTATCTTCCATCCGCCGATGCTCTACATGGGTTATGTGGGCTTCTCTGTGGCGTTTGCCTTTGCCATTGCTTCGCTGATGACCGGCCGTCTCGATGCAACCTGGGCCCGCTGGTCGCGCCCCTGGACCATGGCTGCCTGGGTATTCCTGACCCTCGGCATCGTGCTCGGCTCTTGGTGGGCCTACTACGAGCTCGGTTGGGGCGGCTGGTGGTTCTGGGATCCGGTAGAAAACGCCTCCTTCATGCCCTGGCTGGCGGGTACCGCTCTGCTGCACTCGCTGGCGGTGAGCGAGAAGCGCGCCACCTTCAAGGCGTGGACCGTGCTGCTGGCCCTGTCAGCCTTCTCGTTGAGCCTGCTGGGTACCTTCCTGGTGCGCTCCGGCGTGCTGGTGTCGGTCCATGCGTTTGCCTCCGACCCGACCCGCGGTCTGTTTATTCTCGGCTTCCTGCTGGCGGTGATCGGTTCATCCTTGCTGCTGTTTGCCTTTAAAGGCTCGCAGGTGAAGAGCCACGGCAAACACGAGCTGTGGAGCCGCGAGACCCTGCTGCTTTGCAACAACATCATGCTGGTGGCGGGTCTGCTGACCGTGCTGCTCGGTACCTTGCTGCCGCTGGTGCACAAGGAGCTGGGGCTGGGGAGCATCTCTATCGGCACCCCCTTCTTCAACCACATCTACAGCTGGCTGATCATCCCGTTTGCCCTGCTGCTGGGGGTTGGCCCGCTGTTTCGCTGGCGTCGTCAGGAGCTGGGAGAACTCAAAAGCAAGGTGCTCGTGGCACTGGTGCTGAGTCTGGCCGCAGCCTTGCTGTTGCCGCTGCTCTTTGCCGAAACCTTCAAGCCGTGGGCGGCGGTAGGGATTGGTCTGGGGGCCTGGATCATCGTCACCAGCGTGCAGGAGACTTGGGCGCGAGCGACCCACAAGCACAGCTTTGCAGTCGGTGTGCGCAAGCTTGGCAACAGCCACTGGGCCATGATCCTCGGCCACGTGGGGCTTGCAGTCAGCATCATTGGTATCGCTTGCACCCAGAACTACAGCATCGAGAAGGATCTGCGGATGCAGGCGGGTGATCGGGTGCACTTTGCCGATTACGAGTTCGTCTTTGCCGGGATCAAGGAGAAGAACGGCCCCAACTACGATGGCTTCAAGGGCGTGCTGGAAGTGCACCGCAATGGCAAGCAGGTCGCCCTGCTCAAGCCCGAGAAGCGGATGTACAAGGTGACCCGGATGCCGATGACCGAAGCGGCCATCGATGCCGGTATCACCCGCGATCTCTATGCGGCGCTGGGGGAACAGCTCGACAACGGTGCCTGGGCGGTGCGGATCTACTACAAGCCGTTCGTGCGCTGGATCTGGTTCGGCGGCGTCTTTATGGCCATTGGTGGCGTGCTGGCGATGCTCGACAAGCGTTACCGTTTCGGCCGTCGTGAGGAGGAGGCCAAGGCATGAACAAAAAGACCTGGTTGTTTTTAATCCCCTTTATCGTCTTTTTGCTGGGGGCTGTGTTCCTGTTCAAAGGACTCTACTCCGATCCCACCAAGCTTGAGTCCGTGATGGTGGGCAAAGAGGTGCCGGTGTTCACCCTGCAGGACATTTACGATCTGAACAAACAGCACGATCGCAGTATCCTGACCGGTCGCCCCATGCTGCTCAACGTCTGGGCTACCTGGTGCCCGACCTGCTATGGCGAGCACACCTACCTCAAACAGCTGGCGGGGCAGGGCATTCCCATCATCGGCATGAACTACAAGGATGAGCGCGACAAGGCGATCAAATGGCTGGCGGAGCTGGGCAACCCCTATGAGGTCAACCTCTATGATCCGGACGGCATGCTGGGGCTGGATCTCGGGGTATACGGCGCGCCGGAGACCTTCTTTATCGACAGCAAGGGGATCATCCGGTATCGCCACGTGGGGGATATCAACCCCGAGAACTGGGCGTCGACCCTCAAACCCATCTTTGATGCCATGAAGTGAGGGGAGTCCTGATGAGAGTATTTATTGCTTCCCTGCTGCTGTTGCTGGGATGGGTGGTGCAAGCGCCGGCCATGGCCGCTATCGATGTCTACACCTTCGACAACGACAATCAGGAGCAGGTCTTTCGCGAACTGACCAAGGAGCTGCGTTGCCCCAAGTGCCAGAACCAGGATATCGCCGACTCCAATGCGGGGCTGGCCAAGGACTTGCGCGACAAGACCTACCAGATGGTGCGCGAGGGCAAGGATAAAGAGGAGATAGTGGATTACATGGTGGCCCGCTACGGCAACTTTATCCTCTATAACCCGCCCCTGATGGCCTCCACCCTGATCCTCTGGCTCGGCCCGCTGATGGTGCTCCTGATCGGTGGCGCCGTGGTCGTGATGCGCAGTCGCCGGCCCCCTGCGGTGAAAAAACAACTGGATAACGCCTTGAGCGAGGAGGAGCAGCGCCGACTGGCCGAGCTGCTCAAAGAGGAAGAGAAACAATGACCGCTTTTTGGATAGTGATTGCGGGCTTGCTGGTGCTGGTGAGTCTGGCGCTCGTCGTGCCGCTGTGGCGTGGTGAAGGCAAACAGAGCATCAGTCGCTCGGCGCTCAACAAACAGCTCTATCGCCAGCGGCTGCTGGAGATTGGCGAAGAGCGCGAGCAGGGTGTCCTGGCTGAGGAGTCTGACTCGCTGGTCGAGCTGCAACGAAGTCTCTTGGATGATATTCCCGATGTGGAGCAGACCGCCCGCAGTGGCAAGAGTCTGATCTGGATCCCGGGTGTACTGGTGCTGTTGGTGGTGAGTCTGGGGCTCTACTACAAGTTGGGCTCCTGGCAAGAGGTGAGTCGCTGGCAAGATGCCAGCAGCCGTCTTGGAGAGTTGAGTAATCGTATTTTGGTGGAGCGGGATGCCCAGGTGACCGAGCAGGATCTGCTGGATTTCACGCTGGCACTGCGTACCCGTCTCAAGGATGAACCGAATGACTACCGCGGTTGGTTGCTGCTGGGTCGCTTGGCGCTGGATGGCAACGATCCCGAGATGGCCAGTGAGGCGCTGGAGCGGGCCTACACGCTTGCCCCTCAAAAATCGCTGGTGGCGGTGCCCTACGCCCAGGCGCTGATGATGACGGGGGATGAGGCGCAAGCGGATGCCCTGTTGCAGGCTGCTATCGCGCAGGAGCCGGACAATATCGAGGCGCGCTCTGTCTATGCCTTTATGGCGCTGCAAAAAGAGGACTTCCAGACCGCGCTGGCTCGCTGGCAGGCGATGTTGCCACTGATGGAGAAAGGTACTCCCCGTTACGTGATGGTCGAGCGCTCCATGGAGTATGCCCGCGCGCAGCTCAAGCAGCGCGGCATCGAGGTGACGAATTCAGGCGCAGTCAAAGCGGGCGCAGTTGAGGGACAACCGCTGGCGGTGAAGGAGGGGGAGTTCCCCATCCACGTCACGTTGGCGGCGGGCATTCAGATGCCGGAAGATGCCCATCTCTTCGTCTTTGCCGTGGTGCCTAACGGGGCGCCCATGCCCATCGCCGTGAAGCGTATCGCAGGGCCAACCTTGCCTGTAACCCTGTCACTCGGGGATGGCGATGCCATGATGGAAGGCAGCAAACTGGCGGCCTATCCGGAGCTGCAGTTCAAGGCACGTCTCTCGCGCGGTGGCAATGTGATGAACAAGGAAGGAGCCTTCGAAGGGGTATCCGTGCCGGTCAAGACGGCCGAGATCCCTGCTGCTCCGATTGACATCCGCATCGATCACGCCCTCTAATATGCCTTTGGATAACCCGGCCCCTGGATAGGGGCCGGGTTATCTATACTTCTGATAAATCAAAATAAAACGTCAGGACAATCATATGTATCTTCGTTCAGGGGCCATACTGGCAGCCCTCTTGCTGGCTGGCTGTGCCGGTGGCCCACCCAAGCCTGCCCCAGAGAGTCTGGATCTCAATCCCGGCATGAATAATCCGGGTGCCACCAGTACGGCGGCCGATCCCCGCGATCCCTTCCAGGGGGCCAACCGGGCCATGTGGGCGGTCAACTATGATGTGCTGGAGCCCTATGTGGCACGTCCTGTGGTACATGCCTATGCCCGCTACATTCCGGTCGGGGTGAAGGATGGCATTGCCAACTTTGTTGCCAACTTTGATGAGCCAAGCAGCATGGTGAACCATCTGATCACCGGCGATTTGAAGGGGGCGGGCACCAACCTGGGGCGCTTTACCCTCAACACCACGGTCGGTCTGCTGGGTATCTTCGATGTGGCCAAACATGCCGGCCTCGAGCGCAACAAACTGGAGATGGACACAGTGCTGGGCAGGGCAGATATCGGTAATGGTGCCTACATCATGGTGCCTGTCTACGGCCCGACTACCACCCGGGAGCTGGTTGGTGATGCGATTGACAGCTTCTACTTCCCCTATGCCCTGTTGACCTTCCCGATGAAGGTCGCCCACTGGGCGCTGGATGGCTTGGGCACACGTGCCAAGCTGATCGATCAGGAGCGGATCATCGACAACTCCCTCGATCCTTATGCGCTGACCAAGGACTTCTACCTGCAATATAACCAGGGCAAGGTGACGGGCAAGCAGACCGAGCTGAACGCGTCTCAGCAAGAGCAGGCTGACGATGCCAATCTGGATGAATACATGGACGAGCTGGACCAGTAAACGGGCTATCTCGATATGTAAAAGGCGCCTGCGGGCGCCTTATTCATTTTTGCAGCCATATCGAGATAAAAAAACGCCCCGCAGTGCGGGGCGTTTTGGCAAGCGAGGCTGATTAGGCAGCCAGATTCTTGGCCACGAATTCCCAGTTAACCAGAGCCCAGAAGGTTTCCATGTACTTCGGACGCAGGTTGCGGAAGTCGATGTAGTAGGCGTGCTCCCACAGGTCAACGGTCAGCAGCGGGGTGGTACCGGCTTCAGTCAGCGGGCAGCCAGCGTTGGAGGTGTTGACGATAGCCAGAGAGCCGTCAGCTTTCTTCACCAGCCAAGTCCAGCTGGAACCGAAGTTGCCGATGGCTGATTTGGTGAAGGCATCTTTGAACTCGGCGAAGGAGCCGAATGCCTTGTTGATGGCATCAGCCAGGGTGCCAGTCGGCTCGCCACCGCCATTCGGGGAGAGGCAGTGCCAGTAGAAGGTGTGGTTCCAGATCTGGGCGGCGTTGTTGAAGATGCCACCGTTGGAGGTCTTGATGATCTCTTCCAGAGACTTGCCTTCAAACTCGGTACCCGGCACCAGATTGTTCAGGTTGACCACGTAGGTGTTGTGGTGCTTGCCGTGGTGATATTCCAGAGTTTCCTGGGAGATGTGCGGTTCCAGAGCGTTGATTGCATAGGGCAGAGCGGGAAGTTCGAATGCCATTTTCTACTCTCCATTGGCTGGACCGTGCGAAGGCGACGGTTGCAAGACATTGCGTACTCTTTTCTATATGTGAAAAGAGTTGTTTTTAAAATGATGGGGCTGGGTAGCCCAAAGCCAAGGGATTGTAGCAGTATCAAAGATGGCCTAACAACTCTTGATTGGCGCCATGATCGCGATCAATCCTGTGTGGGTTCTTTGCGCAATTCGAGCCGGGTCACCCCTTTGTCAGTTTGTGCTCGGGCAAGATTGCAGTAGAATGGCCGCCGAAATCGCTCTAGTGAGGCACCTATGGAAACTATTGAAAAGATTAAGCAGCAGCTGGCTGACAACCCCATCATCATCTACATGAAGGGCTCCCCCAAGCTACCCAGCTGTGGCTTCTCTGCCCAGGCCTCCCAGGCTCTGATGTCCTGCGGCGAGCCGTTTGCCTACGTTGATATCCTGCAAAATCCGGATATCCGCGCCGAATTGCCAAAATTCGCCAACTGGCCGACCTTCCCCCAACTGTGGGTTGAAGGTGAGCTGATCGGTGGCTGTGACATCATGATCGAGATGTTCCAGGCTGGCGAGTTGCAGGCTCTGATCAAAGAGACTGCTGCCAAGTACAAGAAAGATGATGCTGCAGCCGAGTAATCGGTTCTGTGTTGTCGAGAGGGAGCCTTATAGGCTCCCTTTTTTATTGTCCCGGTTCTGGCAGGCAAGCAACTGATTGTCGGTTGCAAAAAGCAACGCAATTGCCCTTAAAAATCTAATCTTTACGGCTTTGTTTTGGAGTTGTTAATTATATTCTTTGCCAATATCTGATTACTTTTTTTAATCCATTTGGATTCAAGTGTTGCTGCCATCACATTTTTTGATAATTTCACCGTAACACAGTCTCTTTGTAGATTTTTTTGTGTTTATGCTCACATTAATTGCAAGTGATAGAACCTAGTATCGCTTCATGTACAGGATCTTTAGCAGCAACCAATTGAAATAGATATAAAAATGGCTTCGATTGTGATCTGATTTTATCGCCAAACAAAACCGCCACGCACGAAGCCATGACCATTATCGATGCCAACCACTATCTTGAGCAACTTCTCTCTCCTGCCGAACTCGACCGCATTGCCCGTGACTGCCAATTTTGCTTGCGCAAACGAGCCATTACGCCTGCCATGCTGGTGACTGCACTCTTGCGGGCACTTGGCTGCGACCAGGTCGATGGTATCGCTGGATTGCACCATCATTTCAATGCCTTGCAACTGGTTGATGCCCATCAGGTTTCCTACAAGCCCTTTCACAACCAGTTGCGCAAAGCGTCGTTCGCCCTGTTCATGAAGGCGCTGGTTGAACGGGCTATCGCCTTGCGTATCGGCCAACAGATGAAGACTGCATCCCTTGGCGCATTCAAACAGGTGTTGTTGCAGGATGGTACTTCCTTTGCCGTCCACAAAAGCCTGGCCGAAGTGTTTCCGGGAAGGTTCAAGACCATTAGCCCGGCGGCAATCGAGTGTCATATGCTCATGTCTCTATTGGAGCAAAGTCCAGTTTGCATGCAGGTCTCTGCCGATACGGCGTCAGAGCGCCAGTTCCTGCCTGAGCCCGAGCGGCTCAATAACAGCCTGCTGTTGGCGGACGCGGGTTACATCGATATGGCCTACTTTGCGAAACTAAACGAGGCGGGCGGTTTCTATCTGGTCAGGGGTAGTAAGAGCCTGAACCCGAAGATTATCCGGGCATGGCGCGGTGACGAACGGGAAGTGCCGAAGCTGGCGGGCCTGTCACTCAAGGATGCTGGACGGCGGCACTGTCGGGCAGAGGTACTGGATATGGTGGTGAAATCGGGCAAGTTCGAGTATCGGCTGATCCGACGCTGGTTTGCCGAGGAGAAACGGTTCTGTATCTGGATGACCAATCTGCCACGAGAGGCATGGCCAGCAGAGCGGGTGATGAGCCTGTACCGCTGTCGTTGGCAGGTGGAGCTGCTGTTTAAGGAGTGGAAGTCGCACAACCGGCTCAAGGGCTTTGTGACAGGTCAGAAAGCCATTGCCGAGGGGCTGGTGTGGGCCAGCCTGTTGTCGCTGGTGATGAAAAGACGGGTAGCTCAGACGCTGATGGGGGACGGTTTATCCACACTGAAAGCGGCGAAAAATAGCGGAACCTGGTGGTTCCCGTTATTGGAAGCGGTGGCTCATCGGGTGTTGGTGGAAATAAGAGAGCGTCTGGAATGGGCTGCCGTTTACTTGGCGAAAAATGCCCGTCGAACCAAGCAGCGAAAATCGATACAGAACAGGACCTTAGAAGGAATTTCAAATGAAGTGTTTTCTTAAGGTCCTGTATATG